>JANOVW010000410.1:0-4270 GCA_031417575.1 Rhodoferax sp.
TGAACTTGATGGACTTGGCCCGCAGCATGTTGTGCGTGAAATAAAGGTTGAACTCGTGCGTTGGTACGTAGGGGCATTTGTTGAGGTAACACAGGTCACACAAATAGCACTGATCTACCACTTTCCAGTAGTCTTTTTTGTCGACACCATCGACCTCCATCGTTTTGCTTTCATCCACCAAGTCAAACAGCGTGGGAAATGAGCCGCACAGGCTGACGCAGCGCCTGCAGCCGTGGCAGATGTCGAAGATCCGCTCCATCTCATGGAAGGTTTTTTCTTCGTCGTAATAGTCAGCGCCCTTCCAGTCAATCGGGTGACGGGTGGGTGCCGAGAGGTTGCCTTCGCGTGCCATGTGGGGTTCCGTTAAGTGTTCTGCATTGGGCGCTGGCAGTTCAAACGCCAACGCCCAACAAAGACAACTCAACCCGTTTTAATCAACGAGTTCAGCCAACGCCTTGGCGTACCGGTTGGCGTGTGAACGCTCGGCTTTGGCCAGGGTTTCAAACCAGTCAGCCACTTCGTCATGACCTTCGTCACGGGCCGTTTTGGCCATGCCGGGGTACATGTCGGTGTACTCGTGCGTCTCGCCTGCCACAGCAGACTTGAGGTTGTCACGGGTGGCGCCAAACGGCATGCCGGTGGCGGGGTCGCCACAGGTCTCAAGCCATTCGAGGTGGCCGTGGGCGTGGCCGGTTTCACCTTCGGCGGTGGAACGGAACAACGCTGCCACGTCTGGCTGGCCTTCAACGTCGGCCTTGTTCGCGAAATACAAATAACGGCGGTTGGCCTGTGATTCGCCTGCGAAGGCGGCTTTCAGGTTGTCTTCCGTCTTGGAGCCTTTGAGTGCTGCCATGGAAATCTCCTTGGGGTTGATAAAAACTACAGTTTTGCCTTGAATCAGCAGCCAAGCTGCCAACCAACAACAGCCACCAGCGTAACGCAGTTGAATGACAGCGTCTAATTGACTGCTTCAATCTGCAAAATCGCCAAAGACTATTGAATTGCACTTATTCATACAAAGTATCAATTTGATTGAACGCAAGCTTGTCGGCATTCGCTGATCAATCCGGGGCGATTTCAGTCCCCATCGTTAGGATTTTGTGGGAATTCCAGTGAGAATTGCATGCATTCAGGCGCATTCCGCACCACCTCAGGAGATACCGCACCATGTCCGCCTTTCACCCCGCACCCGCGCCAGCCCCGATCCATCAGCTGCATCATTACGCGTATCGGTGCGTAGATGCCGAGGCCACCCGGCATTTCTATGAAGATATTCTGGGTTTGCCGCTGTACCACATCATCCAGAGTGACATCGTGCCCAGTACCGGTGAATATTGCCCGTACACCCACATTTTTTTCCGCCTGCAAGACGGCTCTTTCATCGCCTTTTTTGACCTGGGTGACGACCAGGGTGCCCTGCCCTCGCCCAACACCCCCAATTGGGTCAACCACATCTCGTTTCGGGTCGACAACGTGCAGGCACTGAGCGACATGAAGGCACGGCTGGAAGCCGAGCACTATGAGGTGCTGGGCATTACCGACCATCACATCTTCAAAAGCATTTACTTCTTTGACCCGAATGGCATCCGCCTCGAACTTACGGCCCAATTGGCCGATGAGTTCCAGATGCTGCAAGAAAGCAAAACCGCCCACCAACAACTGGGCGAGTGGACGGCACGCAAAGCGCAATGGCGCGCCGACAGGTCTGCGGGCAAGGCAGTAGCAGCCCTGAAGCCCCAGCAAAATGACCGCCCGGAGTTGCTTGCCAAACACTGAGCAACTCACTCAGGTTAAAGAACCTTCTACCGAACCAGTGCTCGCCATGGCTTCCAGCAACACTTTCACCGAACCCCGTTTTGCCGCCACGGCCTTCACCAACCAATATGAGTTCACGCAGGGTACCGGCTACAAGCTGCCGGAGTTTGCTTTTGTAGCCCCGCCCGAGCTGACCAGCGGCAATACGGCACGGCATCCCATCGTGATCGTCGGGGGTGGTTTGGCGGGCCTGACGCTGGCAGCCTGTTTGGCCCAATTGGGCATACCAGCCGTACTGCTGGATGAAGACAACACCGTGGGGGTCAAAGGCGCCTCATCGCGCGGCATTTGTTACACCCAAAAATCGCTCGAGATTTTTGACAAACTGGGCATTTTCAGGGCCGTTGCCGACAAGGGCATTCAGTGGAGCGTGGGGCGAACCTTCGCAGGCGCCGACGAGGTGTATTCGTTTGACCTGAGCCAGCAGGGGCACAGCAACCTGTCGCAGCAGCCCGCCTTTATCAACATTCAGCAGTTCTACATCGAAGCCTTTTTGGCCGAGCGCACACGCCAGTTGGGCCACGTGGATTTGCGTTGGCTCTCACGGGTTACTGCGTTTGCGCAAAACGACAACGTTGCCACGCTCACCGTCGAAACGCCGCAAGGCAGCTACCAAATCGAAGCTGACCACGTGATCGACGCCACGGGCTCGCACACGCCCTTTCATGCCTGGGTGGGCGCCACCATGCAAACCAAAAAGGGCGACGACCGCTGGTGCATTGCCGACGTGCGCTTCACCCAGCGCCCGCCCACCGAGCGCCACACCTGGATCGAAGCGCCCTTCAATGAAAACCGCGCCGTGTGGCAACACAAAATGGCCGACGAGGTGTGGCGGCTTGATTACCAAATGGCCCCCAATGCCGACCCAGCCTATGTGAGCCGTGAAGACGTGGTACGCGAACGCCTGCAACGCCAGTTTGGTGAGGGTGTGGAGATCGAAATTGTCTGGGTTGGCCCCTATGCCTACCGAAGCATCTGCCTGGACCAGCTGCGTGTGGGCCACGTGTTCTTCATGGGCGACACGGCCAAAGTGGTCAGCCCGTTTGGCGCGCGTGGCGGCAACACCGGTATCAGCGATGCCGACAATTTGGCCTGGAAACTCGCCGCCGTGCTGCGCGGCCATGCCCCCGCTGCGCTGCTGGCGAGTTACAACCAGGAGCGCCTGCAGGCCGCGCAAGAGAATGTGCAAGTCACCAACCGAACCGCCCGCTTTTTGCGCGGACCCGAAGGCATGGAGCGCACCTTTCGCAGCGCCGCCATCAGCCTGGCCAAACGGTACCCCTTTGCCCGCCCCCTGATCAACACCGGCCGCATGGCCGTGGCTAACCGGTACACGCGCTCGGGCGCGCTCACGCCGCAAGGTGGGTTCTCGGTACAGAACGTCAGCATTGCCTTTGATGCTCGGGGGAAACACCAAGGCACCCTCAATGATTTGCTGCTGTGGAGCAACTGCCACTTGTTGCTCCTGGTTTTTGGAGCGATACCGGCGATGGACCTGCCGCGTTTGCGCAAAATTGCCACCGGGTGCAACATTCGCATCGTGCAAGTGCTTGGCGCCCGGCAGCAGCCCGATGCCAAAGAACATGTTTACGACATCCACCTGCATCTGCGCCAGGCCGCTGGTGCGCTGGATGCCCGCTGGGCAGTGCTGCGACCCGATGCCTACCTGGTGGGCCAGGGCCCCGGTGGCCCACGCTGGCAAACCGGTGTACGTGCGATGGTGCAACAAGCCCAAGGAGGCACCCCATGAAAACCCAAGCCCAATGGACCGATGCCGATGCCTTTTACGAGCAGTTGCTGGACGCGCACCAAGGCCTCACGCCCGCGCAATCCGAGGCCCTGAACGCGCGGCTTATTTTGCTGTTGGCCAACCAGGTAGGTGATGGCGTGGTGTTGTCAGCGTGTATTGTGGCAGCACAGGAATCTATTGATTTATAAAAGATCAACTTTACTATTTAATAGATAGCTGATGATGCAATTTTTACCAACACTTACACCTTAATTTTATAAAATTAATTCATAAACATTGAAACTCAAGCCTCTTATAAACAGCAGGAGGGTTTCATGCCTCAAGGTTTGCGAATTTCCATGATTGGACTTGCATTGCAAGCAAGTATTTTGATGATCGGTTTGGTTGCCTGCTCATCACCACCTTCGCGCCAGGAGATCGGCATTGCGACCGGCGCGGTGGTCGGTGGCGTGGTGGGCTCGGTGGTAACCGGTGGCAGCACGATGGGCACAGCGGCAGGAGCTGCCGGGGGTGCCTTGGTGGGGCGTGAACTGGCCCGGCAACTTCCTAAAAAGTAGCTCAGGCAAAAAGTCGGCAGCGTCGAATAAAATCAAGGCCAACCCAGCCCCCTTCCATCGGCATCCTGCGGGATGCCGTTTTTGTTTGCGCCACTTTTTTGGCCTGCCTCGCTGATTTCCTGCACCACCATGACCGATACCTCTGCCA
>JANOVW010000411.1:0-2648 GCA_031417575.1 Rhodoferax sp.
ATTGGCCGCTGCCCGCATGGGCTGCAAAACCTTGCTGCTGTCACACAATATTGAAACGCTCGGCCAAATGAGCTGCAACCCGTCGATTGGCGGCATTGGCAAAGGCCATTTGGTCAAAGAGGTAGACGCCATGGGCGGCGCGATGGCGCTGGCCACAGATGAGGGTGGCATTCAGTTTCGTATTCTCAACTCGAGCAAAGGCCCGGCCGTGCGGGCTACGCGTGCGCAGGCCGACCGGGTTTTGTACAAAGCCGCGATTCGCCGCCGCCTGGAAAACCAGCCGAATTTGTGGCTTTTTCAGCAGGCCGTTGACGACCTGATGGTGGTGGGCGACCGGGTGGTAGGCGCAGTAACCCAGGTGGGCGTGCGGTTTGTGGGGCGCACCGTGGTGCTGACGGCCGGCACTTTTTTGGATGGCAAGATTCACGTTGGCATGAACAACTATTCGGCGGGCAGGGCAGGTGACCCGCCAGCTGTTTCGTTGTCGGCGCGGTTGAAGGAACTGAAACTGCCACAAGGCCGCTTGAAAACCGGTACGCCCCCGCGGCTGGATGGCCGCACGATTGACTTCAGCAAATGCCTGCGTCAGCCCGGTGACGGCATGGAGGGGGCCGAGAACCCGCACATGCCTGTGTTCAGCTTCATGGGGAAGGCAGATATGCACCCCGCGCAAATGCCTTGCTGGATCACCCACACCAATGAGCGTACACATGACATCATCCGCAGCGGGTTCGATCGCAGCCCTATGTTCACCGGCAAGATTGACGGCGTGGGGCCGCGTTATTGCCCGAGCGTTGAAGACAAGATCAACCGATTTGCCGGCAAAGACAGCCACCAGATTTTTCTGGAGCCCGAAGGCCTGACCACCAACGAGTATTACCCCAACGGCATCAGCACCAGCTTGCCGTTTGATATTCAGTACGATCTGGTTCGCAGCATGGCGGGGCTGGAAAACGCGCATATTTTGCGCCCCGGTTACGCCATTGAGTACGACTACTTTGACCCAACCGGGCTCAAAGCCAGCTTTGAAAGCAAGGCGATTGGCGGCCTGTTTTTTGCCGGGCAAATCAACGGCACCACGGGTTACGAAGAAGCGGCTGCCCAGGGCATGTATGCGGGCATCAACGCCGCTTTGCAGGCTGGGGCCAAAGCGGCCAAGACGGGTTACGCAGCAGATACCTGGGTGCCCGGGCGTGACCAGGCTTACCTGGGTGTGCTGGTCGATGACCTCATCACCAAAGGCGTGAGTGAGCCGTATCGTATGTTCACCAGCCGGGCCGAGTACCGCCTGCAACTGCGTGAAGACAATGCCGACATGCGCCTGACCGAGGTGGGGCGGCAGTTGGGTCTGGTGGATGACGCGCGTTGGGATGCCTTTAGCCGAAAACGCGACGCTGTTTCACGTGAAACAGAGCGCCTGCGCTCGATTTGGGTCAGCCCCAAAAACCTGGAGGCGGCGGAAGCCGAGCGGGTATTTGGCAAGGCACTGGAGCACGAATACAGCCTGGCCGATTTATTGCGCCGACCGGAAATAAGCTACGCCAGCCTCATGACCCTCGATGGTGGGAAATACGCTGGAACAACAGCGGGCCAGGGCGTATGTGACGGCGAGGGTGGGCACGTCGAGGGTGCCGTGTTCGCTGAACGAGTGGCTGAACAAGTCGAAATCACCACCAAATACGCCGGGTATATCGACCGCCAGCGCACCGAGGTGCAACGGGCCGCCCACTTTGAGCACCTCAAGTTACCGGTAGATCTGGACTATTTGCAGGTGCACGCCTTGTCTATTGAAGCGCGCCAAAAGCTGAGCAAGCACCGGCCGGAAACGCTGGGCCTGGCTTCGCGTATCTCGGGCATCACGCCGGCCAGCATTTCCTTGTTGCTGGTCCACCTGAAGAAACGCGGGTACAAACAATTTGCCACCGCGGCGCTGGTTCCGGCCGAAACGCCAGCCGAAGTGGCGGGCGAGGTTGTGGTTTGAGCGGACCAAAAACAGGTTTGGCCAAGTCGAAACAAGTGCCCCGGCCAAAACCCGCGCCATCGGCAGTTGTGTTGCCTGCCGCTAAATCGCCCGTCATTTCCCCGGTTGAGATGCAGCAGCGGCTGGCTGATGGTGCCGCCAAACTCGATCTGATGTTGACGCCACGGCAAGTGGATGACTTGTTGGCCTACATGGGGTTGATCAGCCAATGGAACCAGGTGTACAACCTGACGGCTGTGAGAGACCCCGCAGACATGTTGACCCACCATGTGTTGGACAGCCTGGCGGTGGTAGCGCCATTGCGAACCCGACTGGCCGCCATGGCCTACGAGATGGATGGTGCAGACACTTTTGTCGCGAATGCCAAAGGGCAAGTCGCCCAGTTTCAATTGCTGGATGTAGGTTCGGGCGCAGGTTTGCCAGGCGTCGTTATTGCCATTTGTTGCCCTGAATTTCAGGTGGATTGTGTTGATACGGTGGCCAAGAAGGCGGCGTTTATCAATCAGGTGGCGGTGAGCTTGAAGTTGCCGAATTTGCGTGGGTTACACGCGCGGGTAGAAAAACTGGATGCGTTGTATGACGTGGTGAGCTCCCGGGCCTTTGCGTCGCTGGCAGATTTTGTCAACGGTTCGGCGCAACTGTTGGCAGAGCACGGCATTTGGCTGGC
>JANOVW010000412.1:0-1869 GCA_031417575.1 Rhodoferax sp.
TGCGCAGGTGAGAGCGGCGCAAACCGCGGATTTTCGGCATAAGCAACACGCAAATGGGCAACGCCCTGAAGCACTGGAACGGGTAAATTTTTGGCACCCGCCTGCTCAGCAAATGCCAGTGGGACGCACATAACCAGCCCAGCCCACCCAACCATCCCGATCGTCAGCCAATGGCGAAGTTGACCTGCTTTCATCGCGGGGCAATCAGAACCCGTCCACCCTATCAGGCAACGGTGTCAGGCTGAGCCCGAGCCCATAACCACAGCCCCACCCCGCCCAAAACCATGGGCACACACAACCATTGCCCCATGCTCATCCCCAAACTCAAAATGCCCAAATGTGCATCGGGCTCCCGAAAGAACTCGGCAATAAACCGGAACACCCCGTAGCCGAACAAAAACACTGCGGCAACCTGGCCTTGTTTGCGCTCTTTTCGGGCGTAAAACCACAGGAGAACAAATAACAAAAGCCCTTCCAGCATGATTTGGTAGACCTGCGACGGGTGCCGCGGTAAGTCGCCCGAGCCCCGGAACACCATGCCCCAGGGCAGGGCCGGATCCGCCAACCGCCCCCACAACTCACCATTGATGAAATTGCCAATCCGACCTGCCGCGAGGCCCGTGGGAACACACGGGGCGACAAAATCCATCACCTGCAAAAACGGCCGCTTGCGTGACACCGCAAACCAGACCATTGCAGCCATCACGCCCAACAGCCCACCGTGGAACGACATGCCGCCCTGCCATACCGCAAAAATTTCCAGGGGATGTGACAAGTAGTACGCAGGCTTGTAAAAAAGACAATAACCAATCCGGCCACCCAAGATCACACCCAACACGCCCAGAAACAGAATGTCTTCAACATCCTTTCGCACCCACATCAAGTCGCCCAGGGCGGACTCGGCCGCTTTGGCTGATTTGCCTTTGCTTTTGACGGGCATCTGCGCCGGGTAACGCAGATGGCTAAAAGGTGCATGGTTCAGCCGACGAAAACCCAGCCACATGAACAGTCCAAAAGCGGCAAGATACGTCAGCCCATACCAGTGGATGGCCAAGGGCCCCAGTTGTAGTGCAACCGGGTTGATTTGAGGGTGAATCAGCATGGCCGAATTGTGCCCGACTGCGACCACCTGAACCACGCCGGTTTTGCGGCGGGCTGGGGAAAGCGAGATTTGCCAGCCGACACAGTTCACGCAAAAATAGGTGATGAACTCAAGTCCTGACACCTTCAATGGCACAAACAACCCCACGCCTATCAAAGTCTGCGTGATCGGCGCTGGCCCCAGCGGCATCACCGCTGCCAAGAACTGCCTGGCTGCAGGCCTGGAGGTCACCGTGTTTGAAAAAAACACCCGGGTGGGTGGTAACTGGGTATTCAATGCCAGCACCGGGCACAGCAGCGTGTATGAAAACACCCACATCATCAGCAGCAAGTTCTGGAGCGAATATGAAGATTTCCCCATGCCGCAGGGCTTTCCGGATTATCCGCACCACAGCCATTTACAGGCCTACTTTGAGAGCTATGCCAAATACTTTGGCGTGATGCCCCGCATCAAATTCGGCCATACCGTTGATCAGGTTGCCAGACTTCCTGATGGCACATGGCAGGTTGATTTCACGAACGACCAAGGTGTGCACCAACGTGACGTCTTCACCCATTTAATGGTGGCAAATGGCCACCATTGGCATCCAAAATATCCCGAAAAAGTAGGCGAGTTCACCGGCAAACTGATGCATTCGCATGACTTCAAAGGCATTGATGACAGCTGGCGCGGCCAGCGTGTTTTGGTGATCGGCGCGGGCAATTCAGCCTGCGACGTATCGGTCGAGGCCGCCCGGCTGGCGGGCAAAGTATGCATCAGCATGCGCA
>JANOVW010000413.1:0-4935 GCA_031417575.1 Rhodoferax sp.
CGTTTTGATGGCATCGAAACCAATCCGAATGTGGCACCAGTCGATATGACGGCGGCCTTTAATCTGCCCAAAGAGCAGCACCACAACTGGAAATACATCCGCTTCGGACCCGATGGCAAGTTGTATGTGCCATTCGGAGCGCCGTGCAACATCTGTGAACTGCCCACCCCCGAATACGCGCAAATCCGCCGTTACGACCCCGATGGCAGCAACATGGAAGTGATCGCCCGCGGTGTGCGCAACACGGTCGGTTTTGACTGGCACCCGCAAACCAAAGAAATGTGGTTCAGCGACCATGGCCGCGATTGGTTGGGCGACAACACCCCGCATGACGAGCTCAACCGCATGCCCCGCACTGGGTTGAACTACGGCTTTCCGTATTGCCATGAAAACGGTGTGGTTGACCCTGATGTGAAAAAGGCCAACGCGTGTGAGGGCGTCACCCGCCCAGCCCAGTTGATGGGGCAGCACGCTGCAGTGATGGGGGTGATGTTCTACACCGGCAACATGTTCCCGCCTGAATACAAAAACGGCATGTTTGTGGTGCGCAAGGGTTCCTGGAACAGCCATGTCAAACTCGGGTTTGATGTGCAGTTTGTGCGCTTGGGTGCAGACGGCAATCCGGCTGGCATGCAGACTTTCATGAGTGGGTTCCACTCACCCGGTACTGACAGCTTTTTTGGCCGCCCGGCTTACGCCATGCAGATGCCCGATGGCTCGATGCTGATCTCTGACGAGCAGCTCGGCGCTATCTACCGTGTCAGCTACAGCCGCTGATCGGTTGCGCCGCGGGTTCCCTGTGCGCAGCGTTGCTGCCTTCGTTTTGGCGATGGTGGCAGCCTGCAGCGCCGGGGCTCAAGCTAACCTGCCGCCCAAGCTGGCACAGCAGGTTGCGCTGTGCCAGGCGTGCCACGGCGAGGGCACCCGTGCGCCCATCGCTGGTGCGCCTTGGCTGGCAGCGCAGCCCAAGGTTTTTCTGGAAAACCGTTTGGTGCTGATCCGCGAAGGCATGTCTCCGGTCGATTCCATGAAGGGCCTGCTGGATGCGTTGAAAGACGATGAGCTGACGGCGCTGGCCGCATTTTTCAGTGGTTTGCCAGCGCCCACAGCCGCACCCAACCGCGAAAACGCCAAAGCTGAACGCGGCAAATTCATCACCGACCGCGCTTTGTGTGGCAGTTGCCATTTGCCCAACCAGGCGGGCCGCGAGCAGATGCCGCGCCTGGCAACGCAGCGTGAAGACTATTTGTTGACAACCCTGCGCAACATGTTGGCCGGTAAAGCCACCGGGCGCGACACCCTCATGACCAACGCCCTGAGTGGCATGAAAGACAGCGACTTGCAAGACATCTCGCATCATTTGGCAACCCTGCCAGCGCAATAAGAGGCGGTGCTGCCAGTGCAGCGCTGCGTTCGCCTCTTGATTGGCGCGAAAGCGGGGCCCCTAGTCGGGGTTGGCCAGCGTCTCAGGGTCGGCAACATCGCCACTGGTTTGGCGCGTTAGCCGGGCTTGGGTTTTTAGCCAGGTACTGAAGGCCTGAATTTCAGGCCGTAATGAGCTGCGCGGCCCGGGGATGAGCCAATAGGCCATGGGGCTGTCCATTCGCGTGTGGGGCAACACCTCAATCAAATCGCCGTGGGCCAGCGCTTCAGCCACCAGCGGCAGGCGCGCCAGCACCACCCCTTGCCCGGCCAATGCCGCTTGCACCATTTGGTAAGCGTAGTTGAAATACAGCCAGCGCTGCGGGGTGAGCTGCGTTTGTTTTTGTTCGTCAAACCAGCGCCGCCAGGTCAGCCATTCCAGGTGCGTACGGTGTGCGTCACTGGCTTCTATCAGGGTGAACTGGGCCAGATCAGCCGGCTGCGTAACGCCGGGTTTGCTTTTAAGCAGCCAGGGGCTGATGACCGGTGCCAGTTGTTCGCCAAACAGGCGAATGGCTTGCGTGGGCATGGCGCTGGCCGGGCCGTAACGGATGGCCAAATCGACATCGGCTACTTCCATGTCCACCGCCACATCCGAGGCATCAATGCGGATGTCAATGTCGGGGTTGTCGCGCTGGAAAACCTCCATCCGGGGGATCAGCCACATCGACGCGAACGACGCAAAGGTGGTGATGCTGACACTGCGCCGCCCCGCGCTTTGCCGAATTTGCCGCACCACGCCGTCAATCTGCGGCAGGGCGCGTGCCACCGTGCCCAACAGCAGGGCGCCCGCGCTGGTGAGTTCAACTGCCCGGGTGTGGCGCAAAAACAGTGCGGCACCCACGTCTTCTTCCAGCGCCTGAATTTGGCGGCTGACGGCCGATTGGGTGAGCGCCATTTCTTCCGAAGCGGCCCGAAAGTTCAGGTGCCGGGCCACCGCCTCAAACGCCCGCAGATGGCCAGCGCCGATGGGGCGGGTGCGTAAATGGGTTTGTGAATGCTGCATGGAGGGCTCCGGTATTCATGCGTAAAAGGAATGAATAGTGTCGCCTTATTTCATTGGACTGGCAAGTCCCGCAGCGCCACAATTACCTTCATTAAACGGCAATCGTTCAGTGCTAATCACTGTTTGGCCGGTTCATCACAGGGGAAAATCATGTTCTATCAATCCGTTCCAAAATTGCAACAATCAACGACGCAGATGCAGGGCCGTTTATCGATGCCGATTGAACTGGGCGCGAGCGCTGGCGGTTGGCATTTGGAGGGCAGCCACGCCCTGACGCTCAAGCCCACGCGGGACGGCGTGATGCGGGTCGTGCGCGGGCGGGTGTGGGCCACCTTGAGCGGCCCGCACGGCAACCACCCCGACGATTCGGGCGACGTGGTGTTGGTGAAAGGCGAGGCGCTGCGCGTGCCATCGCATCAGCGCCTGGTCATTGAGCCATGGCAGCGCTGCGCTACGGACCCGGTTTACTTCAGTTGGGAGCCGCTGGGGGCATCCGTTTGATGCACTTGCGTCTCATATTTTTACTCACAAAAATTGTGTAAAGAAATTAGTGACAAATTTTGTTTTAATGATTGCACAATAAGCTATTATTTATATATCAAAAATATATAAAAATAGTTAAATAATTTATTTAATATCATAATATTAAGATTTCAAAGTATTGCCTGGACGTCTGACTTTTGCACCGGCTTTGGCAGCCGCTTTTGTGGCAACTTTTGCAGCCAATTTGCTTCGCCGTGTGCCGGTTGTGGGCTTCTTGTTCAATTTCGCCGCTTTGAGCGCTTGCGCCTGCAATGCGGCCATCATGGCCAAACGCGCCCAGGGCAACATGAACGCGGGCGAATCCATCGCCTCTTCGGGCGCGGCAAAATAATTCATCGATTTCAGCTCAATACCCCCTTCGGCTTTGGCGTTTTTCATGGGGTAGGTGAACTGCTCGCACCCAGCCGCCCGGAACTGCGCCGCTGTTTCGTCATTGGCCTTGAGCCAGAGTTTTTCGCCACCACCCAAATCGGCCAATATCGCCATTGTGAGGCTGTCGGTGCTGATGCCCCAGCCACCAAACATGCGCTTGGCCACGCAAGGCCCCACGCCGCCCATCAAATCGCAGGCATAGGTGGCAAACTCTTTGCTGACAGACATAGGGGCTCCTTCATAATTGCGCCATGGCCCGACCCCGTTCCGACAGTTTTGAGCAAAGGCGTGAGGACATTTTGACCCATGCCGCCACCAGTTTTGCCGCCACCGGTTACCCCGCCGCCAGCATGAACGACATTGCGGCCGCCAGCGGCACGTCCAAAGCCCGGCTTTACCACTACTACGGCTCCAAAGAAGCCATTTTGTTTGACCTGCTCGATCGTTACACCCAGCGCTTGTTGGCGGTGATTGGCCAGGTAGAAGCCACGGCGCAACGCCGCAAGCTGGATGACCGTGCCGCGCTGCACGAGCTGGTGCGCACCTTTTTGGCCGAATATGAAAACGCCGCCACCCGCCACGTCGCCTTGCTGAACGACACCAAACACCTGGGCCCGGCTCAGCGCGACATCATCCTGAACCGCCAGCGCGACGTAGTAGCCGCCGCCACCCGTTTCCTGCGCCGCGCCTACCCGCAGCGCGTGCAAGAGGCCAACCAAACCGCGGTAGCCATGATGCTGTTTGGCATGATCAACTGGACCTTCACCTGGCTCAAACCCCAAGGCACCATGAGTTACGCCGCCTTTGCCGATGAAGTCATCCGCCTGCTGGATGGCGGCTTGGGGGGCTCAACATGAGCGCGATTTATGTTGTCGTGATGGGCGTTGCAGGTTGCGGCAAATCAGCGGTGGCGAAAAGAATCGCGGCGCCGCTGAACCTGCCCACCATCGAAGGTGACGATTTTCATCCGCCCGCCAACAAGGCAAAAATGACGCAAGGCACGCCGCTCAACGACGACGACCGCGCCGAATGGCTGCAAACCCTGGCCCGTGAATTGGCCAAACACCCAACCGGGGCGGTGTTGTCGTGCTCGGCCCTCAAAAAGCGCTATCGCGACGTGCTGCGCAGCCAAACACCGCAGCTGAAGTTTGTCTACCTGGCCATCACGCCCGAAGAATCGCAACGCCGGGTGGCCAAACGCGCCGGGCACTTTTACCCACCCAGCCTGGTCGCCAGCCAGTTTGAAGCGCTGGAAGACCCCGCCGGTGAACCCTGCGTGTTGGTGCTGGATGGCGCCGCACCCAAACCCGATGTGGATGCCCAAGCCATTGCCTGGCTCACCGCTGCTTGAGGCTGGCCAGATGCCGGGCAGCATCACCCGCGGCCCTGCATCCCGCTAAACTGGCTGCATGCTCGGGTTCCCTTTTCGGTTGCCCATTGCACTGCCTTCTCCTCTATGACCCGCTGACTTCACCAAGACCTGCCCATCATGACCACCAAAGCCTTCGCCTCCCAAGCCGACTTGTCGGACAAAAAAATCACCTTTGAACAGCTCAGCGCCCACTGCTGGGCCTACACCGCCGAGGGCGACC
>JANOVW010000414.1:0-9124 GCA_031417575.1 Rhodoferax sp.
GGTGGCCAGCAGGTGTTGATCGTCGTACAGCTCTTCGGGCTTGCGGATCGGTGCAAATGGCAAGGCGTTTTTTTCAAACAGTACGGTGAGTTCTGCCGCGGTGTAAAGGGCCAGCCGCTCGCGCAGCACCGGCAACAGTTCGGCCCGCAGACTGACCCGCATATTGTTGTTGGCGTAACGCGGGTCGGCTTTCAAATCGGCAAAGCCCAACATGTCGCAAAACACCGCCCATTGCGCATCACTCACCGCGCTCAAAAAGATTTGTTCGCCGTTTTTGACCGTGAACACGTCATACACCGCCCAGGCCGAAATGCGGTCTGGCATGGGCGCTGCGGCCTGCCCCGTGATGGCGAATTGCAGCATGTGCTGGCCTACCAAAAACACATTGTTTTCATACAAGGCACTTTGCACCTCTTGCCCACGCCCGGTGATGCCACGTTGAATCAGGGCACCCAAGGCACCAATGGCGCCAAACATGCCGCCCATGATGTCGTTCACACTGGTTCCCGCGCGCAGCGGATCGCCCGGCCGACCCGTCATGTACGCCAGGCCACCCATCATTTGCACCACTTCATCCAGCGCCACGCGGTGTTCATACGGGCCTGGCAAAAACCCCTTGTGGCTGACGTAAATTACCTTGGGGTTTGTCTTGGCAAGAGAGGCGTAGTCCAGCCCATACTTGACCATGGTGCCGGGCTTGAAGTTCTCGAGTACCACATCTGCGCCAGCACACAAGGCCTGTGCCACTTTCACGCCTTCTGGTGAGCGCAGGTCAATGGCAATGCTTTTTTTGTTGCGGTTAAACATGGGGAAAAAACCCGCGCCTGACCCCAGCAAATGGCGGGTTCGGTCGCCTTCGATGGGCTCTACCTTGATCACCTCGGCACCCATATCGGCCAGCACCATGCCGCAGGTGGGGCCCATCACCATGTGGGTGAATTCCACCACCTTCAAACCCGTCAGCGGCAAGTTGGGTTTAGCGCTGCTCATGCTGCGGCCTCCAAGGTTTGCAGGGTTTTGGGCAAACCGGAACGCCACAAGGTGCCGTACAAATTTTCACCGTCAAGCCAGCCAGCCACCCGGGCACGCAAGGCGATGATTTTGTCGAAACTGATACCGGTGGAGATGCCCATGGACAACAGCATGTGCACCAGGTCTTCGGTAGAGACGTTGCCGCTTGCGCCCGGCGCGTGCGGGCAGCCACCAATGCCAGCGAGGCAGGCATCAAACTTGTCGATGCCCAATTGCATGGCGGAATACACGTTGGCCAGCCCCAGGCCGCGTGTGTCATGAAAATGCCCGCAGTTGAGTTTGTCGCCTGCGAGGTCTTGCACCACCGAAAAGAGCTTGCGCACCGCCAGTGGGTCGGCATAACCCACGGTGTCGGCCAGGCCCATGTGATCGACGCCTGCATCCAGCGCACCTTGCACCAGGCGCAATACCTCACCGGTTTCCACTTTGCCCTGGATCGTGCAACCAAAGGCCGTGCTCAGGCCGATCTCCACTTCAGTGGCCGAGCCACTGGCATCGCGTTCCGCCACGATGGTCTTGATCATGGCCAAGGCCTCATCGGGTGTTTTGCGCAAATTGGCCAGGCTGTGCGCATGGCTGGCCGACAGCGGTACCAGCATGGCATCGGCTTCACACGCCAGCGCCCGCTGCGCGCCCTTGAGGTTGGGCACCAGCACCGAGGCCTTTAGCCCCGGTAGCGTTTTGGCGTACACCACCAGTTCTTCGGTGTCGGCCAGTTGCGGCATCAGATGGGCCGGCACGAAGGAGCCGACTTCAATTTCGCGTTGGCCCGCATCGTAGGCGCCGCGAATCCATTGCAATTTTTGTTCAGTGGGCATGACACGCTGCAAAATTTGCAAGCCATCGCGCAGGCCCACTTCCCGGATGGTTACGCGGGTGGGTAGTGAAAGTATTGGGAAGGTCATGGTTCGATTTTAGTTATTCTTAAAATTGCTTTTTTACATATTTTGGAACATATAAAATTCCCAACAAGAATATTTAAAAACCTCACACCACAACATCTTGTGCCATGCGTGAACTCGACCTGATCAGCCTGCGCTTATTCGTTTCGGTCTGTGAAACCCGCAATATCGCCCGCGCAGGCGAACGCGCCAACCTGGTAGGTTCTGCCATCAGCAAACGCCTGGCCCTGCTGGAGGAAACGGTGGGCACGGCGCTGTTGGTGCGCCGCCGCCACGGTGTTGACCCCACGCCCGCTGGCGAAACCTTGCTGGAACACGCCCGCGCCATGCTGGAGCGTGGGCAACGCATTGAGCGCGACATGGCCGCATATGCCTCGGGCATCAAGGGGCAGGTGCGGGTGCTGGCAACCACCTCGGCGATGGCGGAGTCGCTGGCGGGTGATGTAGCGGCCTTTTTGTGCTTGGCTGCCCATGCGGACATCCGGGTGGATTTGGAAGAAGCCATCAGCCGCGAGGTGGTGCGGGGCATCAACCAGGGCAGCGCATCGCTGGGCATTTGTTGGGACAGCCCGCACAGCGTGGATTTGTCAGGCCTGCAAACGCGGCCTTACCGGCAAGACCACCTCGCCGTGGTGGTACATCCCCAACATCCGCTGGCGCAACGTGGGCCATTGCGCTTTGAAGAAACGCTCTCCTTTGAACACGTCAGCCTGCCCGTGGCCAGCGCCGTGCAGGTGATGCTGCAACGAGCCGCCGCGTCACTCGGAAAAACCATGTTGCAACGGGTGGTGGTTTCCAATTTTGAAACGGCCTTGCGGGTGGTGCGAGCCCAGCTGGCCATCAGCATCATGCCCCGTGAGGTGGCGCAGTTCTACACGGCAACCCACGATTTGCGCATCGTTGCGCTGCAGGAGGAATGGGCGCAGCGCCAGTTTTCAATCTGCTATCTGAACGAACAAAAGCTGTCGCCCGCCGCGACGCTTTTGCTCAAGCATTTAACGAGCGTATCGGCCTGAGCGCAAACCCGTCTGTGGCATTACGTCAAGTGACGCGCCAAAGCTGCCGGATGGCTGGCAGGCAAACCATCGTGGCCAAACAGTTTGTGGCGCAGGGTGCCTACACCGTAACTTGTTTTGTACGCCCCACGCTCCTGCAATTGCGGCACAATCATTGAAATGAAATCGTCAAAACACTCAGGAACCACGGTGCGCGAAAGGTTGAAACCGTCCACACCCGCTTGTTCGCACCAGGCGATCATCTGGTTGGCGATGGTTTCGGCCGACCCCACCCAAGGTGCCTGACGGCTGCCCATGACCAGGCTTTCGAGCAGTTTGCGCCGCGTCCATTGCGGGCCGCTGCTGCGCGTCATGGCCGCGACGTTGGAAACAATGGCCTGGCTCTTGCCGGTGTCAATCGGTTCATCGAGATCGTATTTGGCAAAGTCGATGCCCATCGAAGCCGCGGCGTGCGCCAACGCGCCTTCCGAGCTGGCGTACTGCTGGTAGTCGGCCAATTTGTCGCGTGCCTCTTGGTCAGTGCGGCCGGTAACGAGGGTCGCACCCAAAAACACCTTGATGTCTTGCGGCGAACGCCCGGCATCAAGCGTCTGCTGCCGAATGCCATCCACAATGCTTTTCACGCCGGCTTGGCTTTGGCCGTTCAAAAATACACACTCGGCATGGGTTGCGGCGAACCGGGAACCGCGTGCCGACGAACCCGCCTGGTAGAGCACCGGCGTTCGCTGTGGCGAAGGTTCGCTCAAATGCATGGCGCTGAGCTGATACTGCGCACCGGCGTGCTTCACCGGATGCACTTTACTGGCATCGGCGTACACGCCGGTTGCGCGGTTGCGCAGCACGGCACCGTCTTCCCAACTGCCTTCCCACAGCTTGTAAACCAGCGCCATGTATTCGTCCGCCAGGTCGTACCGGTCATCGTGGGCCATTTGCCCTTGCAGGCCATTGGCGCGGGCGGCGCTGTCCAGATAACCTGTGACGATGTTCCAGCCGATTCGGCCTTGGGTCAGGTGATCCAGTGTCGACATGCGACGGGCGAACAGAAATGGTGCTTCGTAGGTCAGGTTGGCGGTCACGCCGAAACCCAGGTGTTGTGTAACGGCGGCCATTGCCGGAATCAGCAGCATCGGGTCATTCACCGGCACCTGAACGGCGCCTTGAATCGCTGCGTTTGCACTGCCACCCAGCACGTCATAAACACCCACCACATCGGCAAAAAAGATGCCGTCAAACAAGCCCGCCTCGATCCGGCGGGCGTAGTCCATCCAGTAACTCAAATCCAGATAACGGGTTGATTGATCGCGCGGGTGAGTCCACAGCCCTTGCTGGATGTGGCCCACGCAGTTCATGTCGAAAGCGTTGACGTGGATGTGTTTGGGCATGTTGACGCCAGGTTGTGGCTGGTAGGGGTTCAGCCGAGGTTAAGGTTTGCGAGCGGCAAGCAAGGCATCTGCATAGTCTTGCCAGGGCGCGTCTTTGGTCAGCTTTGCAAACACGCCAGCGGCGGCTTGATCGGCTACCCATTGCTGCTTGGCTGCCGTGCCGGCGGTCATCAGCGGCTCGAAGCCCGCTTCTTGTACGGTACGCGCCGCTTCGCGCATTTCTTCGGCGCGGCGCTTGCCGTGTTCCACCACGCGGCTGAAAAAATAAGCCCCCTGTTGCTTCCAATCAATGCTGGGGAAGGTTTCGGCCAAGGTGGGCAACACATGATCTTCAACACCGTAAAAACGGGCGGTGGCATAACTTTCAATCACCAGCGCTTCGAGCCCCTTGATCATCACACTGCGGCTCATTTTGATGGCGCTGGCAATGCCCAATTGGTTTGACACCGCTTTGGCATCCATTTGCCAAGCCGTGAAACGGGCGGCCAGCGCGGCCGCGTGCGGGCCGCCCAACAGCATGGGCACCCGAATGCCATAGGGCGGAATGGAGGACATCACGCCGGCTTCGACATACTGGCCGCCTGCCGCTTCAATCACTTGGGCGGCCTCTTTTTTGGTGCCTGGCGAAGCTGAATTGAGGTCCAGGTACAGGCTGCCGGGTTGCAGATGTTTCGCCGCTTCGGTGGCCACCGCCAGCGTGCTGGAAGCCGTCACGGCTGAGATCAAAAAATTGGCTTTTGAGCACAAATTTTGCATCGATTTAGCTACAAATATAGAAGCTGATTGTGCATGTTCTACGTGAACATTTGGCCTTGAATCCTCAAGGAATTTCAAATCCCAGGCGCTAACCGTCAAAACGCCTGTTTTCAGCCTTAATCCGCTGGCAAAAATCTTGCCGACCTCACCGTACCCAATGACCCCGATCTGGCTGTGCATTATCTCAATACCGGTTTCTGAGCTCACTGCTTGGGTATTTTGGCTTTGTCAATCACGTCACTCCAACGAATGACATCACTCGCCAACAGCTCAGCCGCCTGCTCCGGCGTACTGGAACGCGCATCCACATTAATGGCTAGCAATTTGGCTCGGGTGTCGGGCTGGTTCAGGATGCCGACCAATTCGCGGTTCAAACGGGCAATCACCGCTTTGGGCGTTTTGGCGGGAGCGGCCAAACCATTCCAACTCGACGCAACATAGTTGGCCACGCCGCCTTCTTTGGCGGTGGGCACCTCAGGCAAGGCGCTGGCACGCTTTTCACCGGTAACAGCCAGAGCACGCAGGGCACCTCCTTTGATTTGTCCCATCACTGGCCCCAGGATTTCCACCGCCGCATCAACTTGCCCGCCCCGCAGGGCTGTGACCAGCGCTGGCGTGCCGTTGAACGGAACAATCTGGATGTCCAACCCGGCACTGCTTTTGAGCAGCTCGGCCGCCAGGTTTTGCGTGCTGCCGATGTTCACGCTGCCCAGGTTCAATTTGCCCGGGTTGGTGCGCGCAAAAGCCACCAGTTCACCCAAAGTTTTGAAGCGTGAATCGGCAGTGGCAATGATGGCAATGTCAAAAGTGCCCAAGGTCGACACAGGCGCGAAGTCTTTGAGGGTGTCAAACGGTACGGCCTTGAAGAGACCGGCGGTCACTGCCGTTCCGTTGGATATCAGCAGCAAGGTATGGCCATCGGGCTCGGATTTCGCCACTGCCTCACCGGCCCCAATGCCGCCAGCGCCGGGCTTGTTGTCGACCACCACCGGCTGCCCCAAAACCTCGGCCAATTTTTGCGCGACGGTGCGTGCAGTCAGGTCTGCCACGCCGCCTGCGCCAAACGGGACCACAATTTTGACCGGTTTGGTTGGGTAGGTTTGGGCCATGGCCCATGGTGCGGCAAGCACTGACAAGGTCAGGGCCATCAGGAACGGTTTGACGGTCATAGTTAAATCTCTATAAAGCAAACAGCCTATTGTTGAATGAATCCATTCACAACATGCTATTCAATTAGAAGCAAATATCCGGCTGAAAATCATCCGGTTGTGGGCGACTGAAGTTTAACGTGCCACACCCAACAGCCGGTCCAGCAATTCGGGCTGACGCTGCAGGTCTGCCGCAAGGCCTGAATGCACCACCGTGCCGCGGTCCAGCACGGCTGCCGTATCGGAAATGGCCAAAATCGCCTGCGGATGTTGTTCCACGATGATGGCGCTCAGACCCTCTTCGCGGGTGATGCGGCGAATTGCTTTGAGCAACTCCTGAACAATGATGGGGGCCAGGCCCTCCAGCGGCTCGTCCAGCAAGAGCAACGTGGGGTTCAAGACCAAAGCGCGGCCGACCGCCAGCATTTGCTGCTCGCCCCCCGACAACTGCGTACCCAGGTTGCCATTGCGCTCAGCCAGGCGCGGAAACATCTCGTACACACGGTCGGGCGTCCAGGCCATTGCCTGCCCCGCCCGCGCCGCACGCGCCACCGCCGTGAGGTTCTCATGTACGGTGAGCGATTTGAAAATATTGCGCTCCTGTGGCACCCAGCCAATCCCCGCGCCCGCGCGTTCGTGGGACGGCAACTGGTGCAGTTGAACCTGCTTGCCCTGCACACTGATGGTGATGCTGCCACCCTGTTGGCGGGTCGCACCCGCCAAGGTATTCATCAGGGTGGTTTTGCCCGTGCCATTGCGCCCCAGCAAAGCCAAAGTCTGGCCCTGGTTCAGCGACAGGTTCACATCATGCAGCACCACGGCTTCGCCGTAACCCGCGCTTAAATTCACAATGTCCAGAAGCCGATCAGTCATGAGCCGTTTCCCCATGCCCCAAATAAACCGCTTTGACCCGCTCATCCGCTGCAATCTCTTCGGGTGTGCCTTCTGTCAGCACGGCACCGTTCACCAACACCGTCATGCGGTTGGCAAAACTGAAGACCAAATCCATATCGTGCTCAATCAACAAAACAGAAACCTCGGGCGGCAAGGCTGACACGGTTTGCAACAGCTCTTCGCGATCCCCGGCAGGAACCCCCGCGACCGGCTCGTCCAGCAACAACACCCGGGGCTCACAGGCCAGGGCGATGGCGATTTCGAGCAGGCGGCGCTTGCCATAGGCCAGCTCTTTGGTGACCTGGTTGTTGACGGATGACAGGTGAAACTGCTCCAACAGTTGTTCACAACGTTGCGTCACTTTCTTGTCGGCACCCAGCGGCCGCCACCATTGCCCCCCCAGGCCACTGTTTTGCGAAACCGTGAGCGCCAGGGTTTCCAGCGGTGTCATCGAATCAAACAGCTGGTTGATCTGGAAGGTGCGCACCATGCCGCGCTTGACGCGTTCATGCGGTGCCAGGCGGCTGATGTCTTGTCCTTCCAGTGTGATGCTGCCACTGGAGGGTTCCAGCACACCGGTGAGCAAATTGATCAAGGTGGTTTTGCCGGCGCCGTTGGGGCCAATCAGGGCATGGCGGGCCCCCTGCCTGAGTTCGAGACTGACGTTGTCGGTGGCCGTGATGCCGCCAAAATTTTTGGTCAACCCTTGGGTCGACAAAACAATTGCTTTATTCGCCCCCACGCTTGTCACTGCGTGTACTGCGCTGCCCCCCAAGGGGGACGTGCCTTGCTTGGGGCGGCCCGGCGCGGCGGCGGTCATTGCGCACCCCCACGGGGTTTCGCAAACCAGGTCCAGGGGCGAATCAGCTTGTCGCGCCCCACCAGGGCCAGCACCACCAGAAACAGGCCGATCCAGAACGTCCAGTATTGCGGTGTGATGGACGAGATGACATCTTGCAGCAGTTTGAACACCACCGCACCGGCCACGCCGCCATACAGCCAGCCGGTGCCGCCTATCACCAGCACCAGCATCACATCGGCTGAGCGAATGAACTCAAAGACGTCGAGTGATGCAAAACCAGTGGTTTGAGCCTGCAAGGCACCTGCCGCACCGGCAACTGCAGCTGCAACGGTGTAAATGACAGCCAAGCGTTGGGTGACAGGAATGCCAATGGATTGTGCCCGCAGGCGGTTGTCTCGTACGGCCTTCAAGGTGGCGCCAAAGGGCGAGTTCACCAACCGCCGCAAAATGAAAAACAACAGCAGCAGCACCGTGAGTGAATACCAGGCGGCAGTGCGGCCAGCCAGGTCAAATTCGAATTGGCCGAGCAGCTTTCCCATCACCACGCCCTGCAATCCGTCGGCCCCGCCGGTTAGCCAATCGAGCTTGTTGGCCAGCTCGTACAAGATGAGGCCCATGCCCAGGGTAACCATCAGCCGTGTGAGGTCGCTGCCGCGAATGATGGTGAGACTGCACAGAGCCCCCAGCAGGGTTGCCAGGGCAATGCCAACCGCCAAGCCCAGCAACGGGTCGGGATTGATGTGTTTGGCAAACAGCGCCGAGGCGTACGCCGCCATGCCAAAAAAAGCCGCATGCCCCAATGAAACGATGCCGGTGTAGCCCAGCACCAGATCAAGCGACACCGCGAACAGCGCGACGATGGCGATTTCATTGATGATGGCCGCATGTTTGGACAGCAGGAGTGGCGAGGCCAGCACCAGCACCCACAACACAATTTCCAACGGTTTGTATCGTGATGATGTCATTTGCCCCCCTGACGCACAAACAGGCCTTGCGGTTTCCAGATCAAAATGGCGATCATCAGGCTGTACACAATAAAACCGCCCAGCTTAGGGATGTAATATTTGCCCGCCACGTCGGCCACGCCCAACAACAACGCGGCCAGCAGCGGGCCGGTGATGCTGGAAGTACCCCCGACCGCGACGACGATCAAAAAATAGATCATGAACTTGAGGGCAAACGTTGGGTCCAG
>JANOVW010000415.1:0-5268 GCA_031417575.1 Rhodoferax sp.
GGCGGAAGCCACCACTTTGAGCGGTTCGATGGTGTCACCGGCTTTGAGCGCCACATAACGGTCTTTGGCATCTTTGGGGGCGGGCAAGGTGTTGACGTCGCTGTGCTGCAGGGCGGGCAGGCCCACCATGCCGGTTTTGGCGTCTGGCTCGTAATACAGCGCAAATTTGCTGTTGGGGGCGACCCGCAGGGCGCTCAAAAAGGCCAGGCGGCGGGCACCATCGTCACGCGCCGGGTTGGCGGCAAACGCCAGCGCGGCAGGCCGTGGCGGGTAGTTGGGCACGTTGGCGAGCAGCCATGTTTCTTGTTCGGCCAGCAGTTTTTCCAGCGCTGCCTCTTGCGCTTTCAAAAACGCCTCCAGCGGTTCAACGGTTACGGGTGCCGCTTTGGCTACTTCCGGCATGTTTTCAAATACCCGGTAAGCCGCCAGCGCGTGGTCGCCCCAGGCATGCACCGGCCCAGAAAATGTTGCTGTTAAACCGCCAACGATGACGCCAGTAGCCGCCAGCAGCAGCGCGGCAAACGGTTTGCTTCGATTTTTGGTGGCGGTTTGGGTTGAGGCCAAATGCGGGTAACTGATGCCCTGCTGGCGGGCGACTGGTAAAGGGCTTAAGCAATTCAAGTTATTCATAGGTCGGGGTTCAATTCGAGAGGCGAAACCGTTCGTAACGACTCGATACGATGGCGGGTCTTTCAACGCAGGAAACGCATGTTCTACCATTGTGCAGTGACGAAACGATTTTGGACGCAGTGTTTTTGCCTAGTCGGGCTTGTATTGGCCTGGTTTTGGGCTGCGCCCAGCGCCTGGGCCTGCGCCATTTGTGCACCGGCGGGCGAAACCACCTGGGTCAGCCGTTTGGCGGTGGCGCGTCAGGTGGTGTTGGCCCGCAGCGTGGGGCCTCCTGGCGAGTTTGTACCGGTTGTTGCTGTCAAAGGGCCTTTGCCAGACGCCGCTGCCGGGCCCTTGCGGGGCGTGGTGGATGACCGGCCGGCGCTGCGGGCGGTGGACAAGCGGGCGCCCGCCAGCCTGCTGGCCGGGGCGCAACCCGCGTCTGATCGCTTGGCGGTGCTGAGCTATAGCGCACTCACGCAGCGCTGGATGCACATTGGCGAGCTGCCGCACCATCGCGCCGCCTGGCTGCAAAAAATTGCAGTTTTGCAACCCACAGCCCAGGTTGAGGCCGCAGGATGGCCGGCCCGGCTGCAACTTTTCTTGCCCGATCTGGAAAACGAAAGCCCGCTGGTGGCGCAAGCGGCGTTTGAAGAAGTGGCCTCGGCACCTTATGCGCTGATGCGCCAACAGTTGCGGGCGCCTGGCCCTGGCATCAAGCCGTCGCCACTGCAATTGCTCGCCCCCCGATCGATGCAGCTGCTGACCTGGATACACAACAATGATTTGGCCGCGCGCCATTCGCTGTATTACTTGTTGCTGGGGGTGGCGGCAGACCCGCGTTCGGTCGAATTTTTGACCCAGCGGCTGAGCCAGGTGGTGCCCGCGCCCATTGCCGGCGCGCCAGCGGCAACGCTCAGCCCAGCCGATGTGTCGGGTTTGCTTGCAGCGTTGATTGAAATTCGGGGCGCAGCGGTGCTGCCCTGGGTTGAGCAGCATTTTTTGAGTCATGCCGTGCCGATTTCGGCCCAGATGACGCAGGATGCCCAACGTACTTCGATGGCTATGGCACAAGCAGCGGTTTTGGCGCTGGGTGTGCAAGCCGCTGCGGGTGCTGCCACGGCTCAAGCGAGCGGCCCGGTGGGTTCGTCTGCTATTTCAACGCAGCAGGTGGTGCAGGTTTACGCCAGTTACATCCGTCGTCATCCGGAAATGGCCGGGCTGGTGGCCTCAGACTTGGCCAGTTGGGGGCAATGGCAGTTTGCCGAATCGTTTGCGCAAACCTTGCAGAGCGGCCGGTTTATTCCATTTGCATCGCGTTATGCAATGGTGTTTTACCTGCTGCGCAACCCCCGTGCTGAAGCCAAAACGTTGGTTGAAAAGTTGCGTCTCGCCAAGGCGATTTGAGCAAGTCAAATGGCTGCCGCATCGCACACAAAAAAATTATTAAATTTTGATAATTAAAAAAATAGTAAATATAAATTAATCATTTTTACTATATTATTTATATCTAATTGTGCAATTATTATGAGAACAATTTGCCATTTTTATAAAATATAAATATAAAAAAAGAAAATTAATAATTTCGGGGTCAATTAACGCGCTTCACACCCCCGCCAGCAATTGCTCCGAAACCTCCCACAACCGCAACGCCGCCGCCGGGTCTGCAATGTGGGCTGAAAACCCCGAGACGCGGTTGGTCGGTTCTGCGGGCAAGCCCTGGTTGCAGTCTTCCAGATACAAACCGCCGAGGCCCTTCAGCGCGGGGGCGGTAGCGGCCCACACGCTGGTGGCGGCGCCTTGCTCGGTCGATTTAAAAATATCCAGCGGTGTGTCGTCTGCCTTGAGCCAGCCCAGTGCCCGCATTTCTTCCAGGGGCAGAAACTTCTGCAATCCGGTCATGATGCCGCCCGGATGAACCGCGTTGGCGGTGATGCCTTGGCCGCCGTATGTCAGGTGCAGGCCCAGTGCCATCAGGGCATTGGCGCTTTTGGCCTGGCCGTAGGCTTTCCACTTGTTGTAATCGCGCCGCTCAAAGTGGATGTCGTCGAAATTCACGCCACTGAGCTTGTGGCCCGTGGAACTCAAGCACACCACCCGCGCGTCACCCTGTTTGGCGGCGGCACGTTGAAGGGCGGGCAGCAGGGCGGTGGTAAGCGCAAAGTGGCCCAGGTGGTTGGTGGCGAACTGCGCCTCCCAACCCTGGGCGGTGCGGGTCAGCGGGCAGGCCATGATGGCCGCGTTGTTGATCAGAATGTCGAGCGCCTGGCCGCTTTTGTTCCAATCGGCTGCGCATTGGCGCACGGTGGCCAGGTCGGCCAAATCCAGCTTCACCAGGGCTATGCGGGCTTGCGCAAACTCAGCCGTGATGCGCTGCACAGCGGCCTGGCCTTGGTCCAGATTGCGCACGGCCAGCGTTACCGCAGCACCGGCGCTGGCCAGCGCCCGCGAGGTTTCAAACCCCAAGCCCGAAGCGCCGCCGGTGACGATGGCGGTTTTGCCAGCCAGCGAAAGGCCCTGCACAACATCCAGCGCTGTGCTTCGGGCACCAAAGGCAGAAGTGATCATGCGATAACCTTGGCAATCGATTGGCAAACGTGGTCGATGTTCTGGCTGTTCAGCGCAGCCACACACATGCGCCCGCTGTCGGTGCCATACACGCCGAATTCATTGCGCAGGCGCTCCATTTGTGGCTTGGTCAGGCCCGAATAGCTGAACATGCCAATTTGGGTGGTGATGAAGCTCATGTCCTTTTTGGCGCCCGCCGCCTTCAAGCCATCCACCAGCTTTTGGCGCATCAGCTTGATGCGAACGCGCATTTCTGCCAACTCTGATTCCCATTGGGCGCGCAGGGCCGGGTCATTCAACACGGCGGCCACCACTGCACCACCGTGGGTGGGCGGGTTGCTGTAGTTGGTGCGGATCACGATCTTGAGCTGGCTCAGCACCCGGCCGCATTCTTCGGCGTCGCTGCACAACACGCTGAGGGCACCCACGCGCTCGCCGTAGAAGCTGAAGCTTTTGCTGAACGAGGTTGAAACAAAGAAGCGCAGGCCGGCGTCAACAAATTTTTGCACTGCCGCGCCGTCTTCCTCGAGTCCGTAACCAAAGCCCTGGTAAGCCATGTCCAAAAAGGCGGTGAGGTTGCGGGCCTTGACGGCAGCTACCACCTGGTCCCACTGGGCGGCTGAAATGTCGTAACCGGTCGGGTTGTGGCAGCAGGCGTGCAGCAGCGCAATGGTGCCTTCGGGTGCGGCATTCAGGGCCGCCAGCATGCCGTCAAAGTTCACGCCACCCAGGCCCCCATTGGCGCTGGCATCAAAGTAGGGATAAGTTTCGACGACAAACCCGGCATTGGTGAACAGGGCGCGGTGGTTTTCCCAACTGGGGTCGCTGATCAGCACTTTGGCGCCGGGGTTGAGCTTCTTCAGGAAGTCGGCACCGATTTTGAGGCCACCCGTGCCGCCCACGGCCTGCACGGTGGCCACCCGGTTGGCGGTGATGGGTTCAGAGCCCGCGCCAAACACCAGCGATTTGACCGCCGCGTCATAGGCGGCAATGCCGTCCATGGGTAAATAATTGCGGGGCTTGGGGGCGGCAACCATGGCCTTTTCAGCCGCCTGCACGCATTGCAACAGGGGCAACTTGCCAGCATCGTCAAAGTACACGCCGACGCACAGGTTGGCTTTATTCGGGTGGGTGTCAGCTGCAAATTGCGCCGAAAGACCAAAAATCGGGTCTGGCGGCGCCATTTGCACCGTCGAAAATAGGGACATGTCGAATTTCCTGAAGGGTTGGGAAGCAAAAACCCTTCGATTTTACGGGCAGCACGCCCAGCCCTTTGGGGTGCTGCTGTCGCCAGTACCCGGTGGCAGCCTCAGTTCTGGCTGGCGTTGCTGGTCGCCGGGCCCTGCACAATCTCGCGAAGCGCCGTGGGCGAATACACGTTGATCAGTTGCCGGCGCATCTCGATCAGGCCCTTTTGTTCGAAAACCCGCAAGATGGTGCCGACACTTTGCCGGCTTAAACCCAACATACGGGCCAATTGAGCCTGCGTCAGGGTGAGCTGAGGGGTTGCTGATTCAGCCCAATACACGCGGAACTCACTGTCACGCAAGGACTTGAGCAAACAGCGTGCGACGCGGGCCTCTGCTGACAACAAACAGGTATTGGCGATGGTATCAATGCCCATGCCGACACGGGTTGCGGCAATTCCGAGCATGGTCTCAGACAGCTGCCAGTTTTGACGCATCAACTCTTTGAATTTGTCGGCCATGAACCGCCACACCACGCAATCGACTTCCGGCACCAGTTCCGTCTCTTCGTCGGGCGGTATGTGGGCAAAGGCCTCCGTGTTGCCAATAAAAGCGCCCGGGTGCAGATAGCCCAACGCCAATTCGCGGCCATTGGCCAGCGGCACCACGACCTCCAGAACGCCGCTTTCGAGCAGATAAATGGCCGCCCTGTCGTTGACGCGGGTCGGCAAGACCTGGCCTTTGGTGACAGTCAGGCGGGTCCCGATCGCAGCCAGCGCGTCAATCAGGGATTCTGACCATTCCGTGTAGGGTTTCGTTGCCCTGAGCAACTCCACCAATTTAGGCGATATGGCTTTGGCAGTTTCTGGGACTGCCTTCTCAATGGGGGGCGGGAACACCGGCT
>JANOVW010000416.1:0-1853 GCA_031417575.1 Rhodoferax sp.
GCCCACCACCAACAAAAAGATCATGGTGTTGGGCGGTGGCCCCAACCGCATTGGGCAAGGTATTGAGTTTGACTACTGCTGTGTACATGCCGCGCTGGCCATGCGCGAAGACGGCTACGAGACCATCATGGTCAACTGCAACCCCGAGACCGTCTCCACCGATTACGACACTTCGGATCGTCTCTACTTTGAGCCGCTCACGCTCGAAGACGTACTTGAAATTGTCGACAAAGAGAAACCCCTGGGCGTGATCGTGCAATACGGCGGGCAAACGCCGCTCAAGCTGGCGTTGGGTTTGCAGGCCAATGGTGTACCCATCATCGGCACGACACCCGACATGATCGACGCGGCAGAAGACCGCGAACGTTTCCAGAAGCTGTTGCATGAACTGCAACTGCGCCAGCCGCCCAATGCCACCGCGCGTGCCGAGCCTGAAGCGCTGGAGAAAGCCGCCGCCCTGGGTTACCCGCTGGTGGTGCGCCCGAGTTACGTGCTGGGTGGCCGTGCGATGGAGATCGTGCACGAGCAGCGCGACCTGGAGCGCTACATGCGCGAGGCCGTCAAAGTCAGCCACGATTCACCGGTGCTGCTGGACCGTTTCCTGAACGATGCCATCGAATGCGATGTTGATTGCATCCGCGACAACACCGGCGCCACCTTCATTGGTGGCGTGATGGAGCACATCGAACAAGCCGGCGTGCACAGTGGCGATTCAGCCTGCTCGTTGCCACCCTACAGTCTGAGCGCCGCCACGGTGAAAGAAATCAAACGGCAAACCCGCGCCATGGCTGAGGGCCTCAGTGTGGTCGGCCTGATGAACGTGCAATTTGCCATTCAGCACACCGATGGCCAAGATGTCATCTTTGTGCTGGAGGTGAATCCGCGCGCCAGCCGCACCGTGCCCTTTGTGAGCAAAGCCACCGGCGTTCAGCTGGCCAAAGTGGCAGCGCGTTGCATGGCCGGGCAAAGCCTGGCATCGCAGGGCGTGGTGCAAGAGATCAACCCGCCGTATTTCAGCGTGAAAGAGGCGGTTTTTCCGTTCGTCAAATTCCCGGGGGTCGATACGATTTTGGGCCCCGAGATGAAATCCACTGGCGAAGTGATGGGTGTGGGCTACACCTTCGGCCAGGCCTTCGTCAAGTCGCAAATCGGCGCAGGCACCAAGTTTCCCAACAGTGGGCTGGCCTTCATCTCGGTCAAACAAAGTGACAAGCCCCGCGCCATTGCAGTGGCCCGCGAACTGGCCGCCATGAGTTTTGATTTGATTGCTACGCGCGGCACCGCCGCAGCCATCAACGCAGCCGGCATTCCGTGCCGTGTGGTCAATAAATTCACCGAAGGGCGCCCCAACATTGTGGACATGATCAAGAACGACGAAATCGCCCTGGTCATCAACACGGTGGAGCAGCGCCGCAACGCGATTTCAGATTCACGCCACATCCGTACCTCGGCCCTGCTGGCCAGGGTGACCACCATCACCACCATCACCGGAGCGGAAGCCGCCGCCGAAGGCATGAAATACATTGACCGTTTGGGTGTGATTTCAGTGCAGGAGATGCATTCGCGCCTCGCGGCTGCCAAACCGGCCTAGCTCGCCTTGTTCGTCACGCGTTGTTGGCTTTTTTGGCCATCACGGGTGATTCATGCCGTTCAGGTATCGCAGGCTGCCCGTCGGGGGTGGTACGGGCCATGGCAAAGCAGTCGACACCTGCAGGCAGGGCCACGCCGGTTTGCGCAGAGCGCGTCCAGATGTTGCTGGTGAGTTCGACGGCATTTGGATTGTCATAACAGCCCCGCGAGATTCCCCGAATGTCGGGCCATCGGGCAAAGGTCAGCGAAACCGTGGTGCCGCA
>JANOVW010000417.1:0-4516 GCA_031417575.1 Rhodoferax sp.
GGAACCGGAATATGCGCACCAATGCGGTAGACCACCAAAGCCAGCAGCAAAAACACCAGACGACGACGCAAGTCGCCGTATTTTCCGGTTTTTGCCAATTGAGCCGAGTTGGTCGCCACGAATCTACCTTGTTAAACGTTACTGGTTGCCGCTAAGGCGCTTAGACTACGCTGCCGCCAGCGGCTTCAATCGCCGCCTTGGCACCTGCTGTTGCACCGATGCCCGTCAATTTGACGGCCTTGGTCAGAACACCGGTCTTGATCACTTTGATGGTTTTCGCGCTGTTGCTCACCAAACCGGCCTGTTTCAACACCAACACATCCACCTCAGCTGCACCCAACACTTCCAGGTTCAGCAACGTGATTTCTGCATTGAATTGCAACTGTGCAGATTTGAAACCCCGCTTGGGAAGGCGACGTTGCAATGGCATTTGTCCGCCTTCGAAACCCACTTTGTGGTAGCCACCTGCGCGAGATTTTTGGCCTTTGTGTCCACGACCGGCAGTTTTGCCGATGCCAGAGCCAATGCCACGCCCCACACGCCGCTTGGCATGTTTTGCGCCTGCTGCAGGTTTGATTTTGTTCAGTTCCATGTTCTGCCCCAGTTTCGTCTTACAGCACTTTGACCAAGTAACTGATCTTGTTAATCATGCCCCGAACTTCGGGTGTATCCACCAGTTCGCGCGTGCTACGGATTTTTCGCAGACCCAAACCACGCACAGTGGCGCGATGGCTTTCTTTGCATCCAATAGGGCTCTTCACTAATTGGACTTTCACGGTTTGATGTGTTGTCATGATCTTGCTCTTTCGGTTCAGGCAAACAGTTCTTCAACCGTTTTGCCACGTTTGGCAGCAACCTGGGCAGGGGTCGTGGAGTGCGCCAGCGCATCCAGGGTGGCGCGAACCATGTTGTAGGGGTTGGTAGAACCATGGCTCTTGGCCACAATATCTGTGATTCCCATCACTTCAAATACAGCACGCATGGGGCCGCCAGCAATGATGCCAGTACCCTTCGGGGCCGGCGCCATCATCACGGCTGCAGCACCGTGCTGACCCATCACTTTGTGGTGAATGGATCCGTTTTTCAGGGAGACTTTGGTCAAATTGCGGCGCGCTTCTTCCATCGCCTTTTGAACCGCAGCCGGCACTTCTTTTGATTTGCCCTTGCCCATACCCACGCGACCATCTCCATCACCTACCACCGTCAGGGCGGCGAATCCTAAAATTCGACCACCTTTAACGACCTTGGTGACGCGGTTGATGGCGATCATCTTTTCGCGCAGACCGTCCTCAGGACCCTCTGCCTTACCTTGCATTTTTGCTTGTACTTTAGCCATGTTCGATTCCGATGGTATTGAATTCAGGTGTTTTAGAACTGCAAGCCAGCTTCACGGGCTGCATCGGCCAACGCCTTGACACGGCCGTGGTAAGCAAAGCCCGAACGGTCGAAGGCTACTTTTTCGATACCCGCAGCACGGGCTTTCTCGGCCACTCGTTTGCCGATAGCCTGAGCGGCAGAAACCGTGCTTCCCTTGCCCGATCCACCCAATTCCTTGCGCACTTCGGCCTCGGCAGTCGAGGCGGTGGCCACAACCTTGGCACCGTCGCCGGAGATGACACTGGCGTAGATATGCAGGTTTGTGCGATTGACCGTCAGCCGCGCGACACCCTGGGTGGCAATACGGATACGGGTCTGGCGCGCACGGCGAAGACGTTGTTCTTTTTTGGTCAACATGGTGCTGATCCTTACTTCTTCTTGGTTTCTTTAATCGTGATTTTTTCGTCCACATATCGGATTCCCTTGCCCTTGTAGGGCTCGGGAGGACGAATGGCGCGAATTTCTGCGGCAATCTGGCCAACGCGCTGACGGTCCGCGCCTTTGATCACGATTTCCGTGGGTGTCGGCGTCGCGACCGAAATACCAGCGGGCATGTCTTTGTTGACTGGGTGCGAATAACCGACGGTCAGGTTCAATTTGGTACCTTGAGCCTGGGCTTTGTAACCCACGCCAACGAGGCTGAGTTTTTTCTCAAAACCTTTTGTGACACCGACCACCATGTTATTCACCAACTGACGCATGGTGCCACTCATGGCGTTGGCTTCACGGGATTCATTGGCTGGCGCAAAGCTCAGCTTGCCCGCATCATTGCTGATCTTTACCAAGGCATTCTGGGCAATCGACAGCACACCGCCAGCGCCTTTAACGCTGATTTGGTCGACCTTGATCGCAACGTCCACACCTGCGGGGACGGCGACGGGCATTTTTCCTACACGAGACATGTTCAATACTCCTCAGATGCAGGCTTAAGCCACGATACAAAGCACTTCACCACCGACACCGGTAGCACGCGCTTTGCGATCGGTCATCACGCCTTTGGGGGTTGTGACAATTGCCACACCCAAGCCGTTTTGCACCGGGTCAATGGCATCACTGCCACGGTAGACGCGCAAGCCGGGGCGGCTGACGCGCTCGATACGCTCAATGACCGGACGGCCGGCGTAGTATTTCAGGGCGATTTCCAGCTCCGATTTGCCTTCTTCGGTCGTAACCTTGAAGCCATCGATATAACCTTCGTCTTTTAACACCTGGGCAATGGCCACCTTCACTTTGGAAGAGGGCACAGAGACTGTGGTTTTGGCCACCATTTGCGCGTTACGGATACGCGTCAACAGGTCGGCGATAGGGTCACTCATGCTCATATTTGAATCTCCTGGCGGGTACTGGCCGGCTCAATCGCTGGATTACCAGCTGGCCTTCATGATGCCGGGAATTTCTCCGGCAAAAGCCATTTCCCGAATCTTGGCACGAGCCAGACCGAAGTGCTGGAATGTGCCACGGGGGCGACCGGTGATGGAACAACGGTTGCGCTGGCGTGTTGGGTTGGCGTTGCGCGGCAGTTTTTGCAACTCCAGACGGGCCTGGGCACGCTCTTCGTCACTGCGTTTGGCGTCGTTGGAGATGCCCTTCAGCTCCGCATGTTTCTTTGCGTACTTGGCAACCAGTTTGTCACGTTTGAGCTCGCGCTCGATCAAAGCCATCTTAGCCACGGGTCACCTCAGTTCTTAAACGGGAAACGGAAGCCGGCCAGAAGCGCCTTGCACTCCTCGTCGGTCTTGGCCGTTGTGGTGATACTGATATTGAGGCCGCGCAAGGCATCAACCTTGTCATACTCAATCTCAGGGAAAATGATCTGCTCTTTCACGCCGATGTTGTAGTTGCCACGGCCATCAAAAGCGCGACCGGAGATACCACGGAAATCGCGGACACGGGGCAAAGCCACAGTGACAAAACGATCCAGGAATTCGTACATGCGCACGCCACGCAAGGTGACCATGCAGCCAATGGCTTGATCTTCACGGATTTTGAAACCTGCGATGGCTTTTTTCGACTTGGTCACTACCGGTTTTTGACCGGCAATTTTGGTCATGTCGCCAACCGCGTTGTCCATGACTTTTTTATCGGCCACAGCTTCGCTGACGCCCATGTTCAACGTGATCTTGGAAAGACGCGGAACCTGCATCGGGGATTTGTAGCCAAATTTGGCGATCAGATCCGGCGCAATTTTTTCGCGGTAATGTTGTTGTAAACGTGCCATTTCGGGTTACCCAATAATGTATGTGTTGGACGTCAATGTCGAACGCGGAATTCAGGCCGCTTTGATTTCTTCGCCGCTTGACTTGAAAACGCGAACGCGCTTTCCATCTGCCAGCAACTTGATGCCCACGCGATCCGCCTTGCCGCTCACGACATTGAAGATGGCTACATTGGACTGGTGAATTGGCATGGTCTTTACAACGATGCCGCCCGTCACACCCTTCATGGGATTGGGCTTGGCATGTTTTTTCACCATGTTCACGCCTTCAACCACCAGGTGGGTCTCGTCTTTGCGCAAGGAAACCTTGCCGCGCTTGCCCTTGTCACGACCAGCCAGGACAATGACTTCGTCGCCTTTGCGAATCTTGTTCATGGTTACCTCAGACTTTACAAAACTTCAGGAGCCAAGGACACGATCTTCATGAACCGCTCAGTACGCAGTTCACGCGTCACAGGCCCAAAGATGCGGGTGCCGATGGGCTCCAGCTTGGCATTGAGCAATACAGCTGCGTTGCCATCGAATTTCACAAGCGAACCATCGCTGCGGCGAATGCCCTTGGCGGTGCGAACCACCACAGCACTATAAATTTCACCTTTTTTGACGCGACCACGCGGCGCGCATTCTTTGATGCTCACCTTGATGACGTCGCCAACGCTGGCATACCGACGCTTGGAGCCGCCCAGCACCTTGATGCACAGGACCGACTTGGCGCCAGTGTTGTCGGCCACTTCCAGCCGCGATTCAGTTTGGATCATTTCAGTATTTCCCAACTTGCACCAACTGCACCTGCAACTTTTATTGCACGTGCCGCCGATCAGTCTTGGGCCCGTCAGCCCTGGTGGGAACCATTCACACCAGCGCGTTTGAGCAGATTCTTTTTTTGGCCTGATTTGCCTTTATCGCGGGCTAGCAACTGTTATT
>JANOVW010000418.1:0-3592 GCA_031417575.1 Rhodoferax sp.
GTTTTTTGCTCACGCTGGATCAAAATGACCTGGGCATCATGGAAACCGATTGGGCCGAAAATCGCGCCAAGTTGCCTCAAGACCCGATTCGCGCCGCTTTGGGCAAAGTATTTGATTCGCTCTATTCCACCGGTGAACGCGACCGTTTTCGCACTCGCCTTGAGCGCAATGTTGCGGGCGGAACCGAAATCTTTGTCAGCCACCGCGGTATGACCGAGGTCTACAGCAACGCACAAAAAGACAGCACGGTCTGGCAACCCCGCCCGGCTGATCCGGAACTCGAAGCCGAGTTTTTGCGTCGCCTGATGGTGCGCCTGGGTGTTGCACAAGAGCAATCGCGCAGCTTGGCTGTGTCGGGGGCCAAAACCACCTCGCGCACGGCGACAGTCAACGGCCAACCGGTCTTGATCGTCGACGACGGGTTCGATCGCGCTTGGCGCCGCGTCGGCCTCTCGTTAGACCGAACCGGTTTCACCGTGGAAGACCGCGACCGCTCCAAGGGCACCTACTTCGTGCGGTATGTTGAGCCCAATGCCGACAAATCCGAGCCGGGGCTGTTCAGCCGCATTTTTTCAAGCAAACCGGTTGCCAATCAGGCGCTCAAATACCGCATCTCGGTACAAAGCCAAGGCGAATCAACCACGGTGGCGGTGCTCAACGAAGCAGGTGCACCTGACGCTTCGGCCAGCGCACAGCGCATTGTCAAAGTCATCGGCGACGACCTGAAGTAACACCACCTAACGCCGCCAAGTGTTGCGCTTCCGAAGCCTGGGCAGCGGAAGCGCCGGCAACGCTACTGTAATTGAAGCCCAGAGTGGCACCACGCGAACGCGGCTGTTGGTTGATTGCGGACTGGGTATTCGCGCCATCGAACACCGGTTGGGCCTGGCGGGCCTGGTACCTGACCAGATTGATGCCGTCTTTATCACCCATGAACACAGTGACCACGTGGGCTCGGTGCGGCAATTTTGCCGCCGTTTTCAAAAACCTGTCTGGATGAGCCACGGCACCTGGTTGGGCAGTGGCGAGCCCGATTTGTATGGCTACCTTCACATTGCGCAAGATCAGCAAACCATTGCCGTTGGCGATTTAAGCCTGTTGCCCTTTACCGTTCCGCACGATGCCCGCGAACCTTTGCAGTTGCGCTGCTCCGATGGCAATCGCCAATTGGGGGTGCTGACTGATCTTGGGCATGCAACCAGCCATGTACTGCAAAGCCTGGCCGGCTGCCATGCACTGCTGCTTGAATGCAACCACGACCTGACTGCTTTGCAGGCGGGGCGTTACCCACCGTTTTTAAAAACCCGGGTAGGTGGCCAGCATGGACACTTGTGCAATGCGCAATCGGGCGAAATCGCGCGGGCCCTTAACCACCCAGGCCTGTCGCACGTGGTAGCAGCCCATCTGAGCCGACAAAACAACCAGCCTGATTGGGCGCAAGCGGCCCTCGCTTCCGGATTGGGTCGTGGCACATCCGAAATTTCGGTTGCCGATCAATTCACAGGAACTGACTGGTTCACCATTTAGAGCTTGCTTGACCGGCGCAACCAGGCTCCAGATCAAAAAAAAGCCACCCGAAGGTGGCTTTTTTTCAGAAGAAACCGAATTAAGGCTTCTTGGCGGCAGCAGCAGCAGCGTCAGCGGCCTTCTTGGCAGCATCGCCAGCGGCAGTAGCTGCAGCACCAGCGGCGTCTTTGGCGGCACCAGCAGCATCTTTGCCAGCGGCAACAGCAGCGGAAGCCGCGCCGGTTGCAGCAGAGGCAGCAGCCGTAGCAGCACCAGCGGCAGCGGTAGCAGCGCCGGCAGCGGCGGATGCGGCGCTAGCGGCGGCACCAGCAGCAGCGTCTTTGGCGGCTTCAACCACAGGTGCCACGACAGCAGCAGCGGCTGGTGCAGCGGCGGGCGCAGCAGCAGGCTTGGCTTCTTCTTTTTTACCGCAAGCGGCCAAAGCAGCAGCAGCGATCACAGCAGCGATAACGAGTGTCTTGTTCATTGTCTAATATCCAGTGAGTTAAAAATAGGGTTGTGAAACACGTCCGTAAACTGGGTTTCTACACCTTGTCTTGAGCGGATTTTGCTCAACTTTCGATTATAGAGCAGTAAAAGACGACGTTTGATGGCACTTTTACCGCCCCTGCCACCCTGGCGCTGTTACCGCGCCCCGATCGGCAGGCGACGCAGGTCACGCCGTTTACAAACCCAGAATCGACGATGGAAACCCGGGCGAGCTGCCCCGCAGACGCTCGTTCAACAATTCCCGCAGCCGAACCCGCCGTTCCGGCTCGCTGCCGCAAACGCCTGTGCTGCGCGCCAAGTCAAGGCGTTGCATCACCCAGCCGGGGCTCCAAATCGCACTGGGAAAATCCAGCGGATCATCCCCCTTGCACTGCCGCGCTTCAATGATGTGGCCCCAGGTTCGGCGCCAGGTAACAAAACGCGCCTGGTCACGCATCACGCTGTCATATCGGGTGGCCAACACCGTCAATTGCCGGCCTGTTTTGGCCCAGGCCTGCAAAGATTCCACAACCGCGCGCTCTCGTAACGGCCAATCTTCAAAGCTGGCATCACACAGAATCAGGTGTTTCCAGCCCTCTTGCGCGGCCGCTGTCATCGCTTTCCGAATCAGGGCTTGAAAGGCTTCGCGGCCATCAAATCGCCCACTGGGCAGAGATTCTGGATGGGCAGCGCCATCGTCACGCCTTTCAACCGGGGGGGTCATCGCTCAGGCCTCCATCACCCAGCCATCGGCCACCCACTGCGCCACCAGATCGCGCGCGTCATCGCTCAAACCGGCCCGGGCGGACGCCGACAGCACCCGCTGGTTGGCCAGCTCCCGCATCAGCCGGGCATCTCGCCCACTGGCCAAAAAGCTCTCGCCATTGATGAAAATGTGTTTGGCGTCAAACAACATGCGGGTTCGCGGATCCAACTGAAGATTGGCAGTACTGGATGCAGCCCCATGGGATGGGTTTTCAGCTGGCCCGTCAAACCAGACCTGCGCCTTGGGCTCAGTCAAATACTCGCCCAGAGCCCTTGCCAAGCCATCCGCATCAGCCAGCACGGATTGAACCGACAGGCGGGCGAAATCGACCAGTTCGCGCGGCATTTCGGCGGGTTGCGCCACGGCCAATTGGCTGGCATCACGGTACAGAACATCACCAGCGGGCTCGTCGTCGTCAGCCATGCCATCGGCCATGCGCTGAACCAGCGCCAGCGCCAGCTCCTGCTTTTTGGGTGCCCGAAAACCAATGGAATAGGTCATGCATTCACCCAATGCCACACCATCGTGGGCGTATCGGGGCGGCAGGTACAACATGTCACCGGGCTCCAGATCAAAGGTTTGTTCGCCTTTGAAGTTTTGCAAAATTTTGAGCGGTGCGCCTGCTTGCAAGGTCAGGTCTTTTTGCGCGCTGATCGTCCAGCGTCGCCGCCCCTGGGCTTGCAACAAAAACACGTCGTAGCTGTCAAAGTGTGGACCTACGCCGCCACCGGGCGACGCGTAACTGATCATCACGTCATCGAGCCGGGCATCCGGTACGAACCGAAACTGGTCCATCAGCTGCCGCACCCCGACATGCAGCGCATCAACACC
>JANOVW010000419.1:0-3213 GCA_031417575.1 Rhodoferax sp.
CCCGCCAACAAAACCGCGCTGGGCTGGCCCACGCTGCCCGGCCTGCGCCCCACCGCGCCCGAGGCCGACTTCATCATGCCCGTGCACGACTACGACTGGGGCCCGCAGTTCAACAACCGCGATGGCTCGGGAATTGCCACCAACGCACCACCGCGCATCAAAAACGTGCTCAAGATGCTGGCACCGAAGGTTGATGCTGACGGCAATGAAGTGGGCGGCGTTCCTGTGGTGCTGCTTGACGCGCCCCTGGGCACTTACCTCGGCTGGAACGTCACCGCTGGTGGTGCGCGGCCCTTCCACCAAGACCAAATCTGCAACTATGTGGGCGGCATGATCCCCTTCCCCCGCGATGCTTATGAGCGCAAGACCAACAACGATCCGCGCCTGTCATTGCAGGAGCGTTACAACGACCACGCGGGTTACGTCGATGCCGTTACGCGGGCTGCCGCCAAAGCGGTGCAAGAACAGTTCTTGCTGCCCGAAGATGCAACGGCCCTCATTCAGCAGGCTCGATCGAGTGCGGTTCTGAAGTAGTTCTTCGGCATCTCCAACTGAGCCAAACGCACCATTCAACCACCCGGAGACACCCATGAATCTCGTCGACAAATTTGTGCAAGCGGCCAGTGTCAGCGCCGCCCTGCTGGTGGCGATTGCCGCCACGGCGCAAACTTCTCCTGCTCCTAAAGAAGGGGCTTATACGCTCAAGGATTTCAAGTTCCACACCGGTGAAGTCATGCCCGAACTGCGCATGAACTACACCACCGTGGGTGACCCCAAGGGTGAACCGGTGCTGGTGATGCATGGCACCACTGGCTCGGGCACCGGCATGCTGAACCCGGCCTACGGTGGCCAATTGTTTGGCGCGGGCCAGCCGTTTGATGCCACCAAATACTTCATCATCCTGCCCGATTCGGTGGGCACTGGCAAATCCAGCAAACCGTCAGACGGGCTCAAAGCTGCCTTTCCGCGTTACAACTACAACGACACGGTCGACGCGCAATACCGGCTCATCACCGAGCACTTTGGCATCAAGCGGCTGCGCCTGGTTACCGGCAATTCCATGGGCGGCATGCAAACCTGGGTGTGGGGCACGCGTTACCCCGACATGATGGACGCCATCATGCCCATGGCTTCGCAGCCCACGGCCATGTCCAGCCGCAACTGGATGATGCGCCGCTTGATTGTTGATTCGATCCGCAATGACCCCGAGTGGATGGGCGGCAACTACGCCAAGCAACCGCGCAGTGCAGCAGTCGCCTCGGTTTTTTACGGCGTGGGCACCAATGGTGGCAACCAGGCCCTGGCCAAAGCGGCGCCCACCGCCGCTGCCGCCAACCGCCTGCTCGACGCACGCCTGAGTGCGCCCTACACGGGCGACGCCAACGACCACCTCTACCAGTGGGACAGCTCGCGCGATTACGACCCATCGCCCGATCTCGAAAAAATCCGCGCCGCCGTTTTGGTGGTGAACTCTGCTGATGATGAACGCAACCCGCCTGAAACTGGGTTGATGGATGCTGCGCTCAAGCGTATTCCGGGTGCCAAATACCATTTGATTCCGGGCAGTGCTGACACGGCTGGGCATGGCACAACGGGGCAGGCACGGTTTTACCGCGATCAACTGGCTGAGTTGCTGCGTACTGCGCCTAAAAAGTGATTGTGTCTGGGTTTTGGGGTTGATGGCCCGCCACCCGCCCAACACGGCGACAGCGCAATGTGCTGCGGTTTGGGGGTGGAATCACTCGCGTGGATGAAAAATGCGTGCGACACGGTGGTCGCGGCATTTTTTGAGGTGAACCACGCCCGCTACCGCGACGCCTTCCACCCCCAATCCCGGTCACATCGCACTATCACCGTGCTGGGCGGGTGGCTACTTTGATGGTTTTGGAAATTTGGCATTTTTCTACTACACATCTTGCCGACAGGCGTCAAGCGGATTCGCCACTAGGTGTGCGGGACAGAAGTTGCGAAGGGGTCAAACTGGCGGCATCACGCATCCAACGGGCCTCGCAATTGAACCGAAATCGGGCGCAACAATCAACCCACGCGCCAAATCAACCCACGCGCCAAATCAACCGCCATAATTTGCGCATGCACACGTGCGCGAACATTGCAGCCCCCAAGCCGCCTCCCTAACTAAACCCAGGGTGGCGATTCAGTCCAACAAGGTTTATCCGCCGCATTTGACATCGCGCCTTTTGCCAGACTTCTTGGCGCAGCGGATAAACGCTCTTAGTTAGGCATCACAATCGAAGCCGCACATAATCGGGAGCATCTTTTGAGCCATCGTGACATTACGCTGATCCAAGCCACCGTCGATAACGGTCGCATTTACTTCCCTTCAACGGACCTTAAGTTTTTTCCTGCCGATAGTTTTGGCGACCGAATGGGTGACGGGCACAGGGGCACCCCAGTAGTTTTTAGGGCAGCTGGCCTGGAGATTGAGACAGACATTCGGATTAGCAGCGGGCAGCGTCTAAGTCCAAGGAGTTCTTTCGCCGCGTTTCTGAAGCAGGTTAGCGCGGTCGAGGGTGCGGTTTTGCGTTTTACCCGCACGTCTGAACGTGGGTACCAGGTCGACAGTCTGGCGAAATGAACGTGCGGTGCCGTCTAACAGGCCGTAGCATCCGACCGCCTTCGGCGTGGGCTGAGCGGCGGCGTTAGGGTTTGACGAGCTACCGACTTCAGAATGACAACGCTCAGCATAAACGGCCGTGACGTAGGGCCACACAAAGCCACGACAAGTCCCGCCCTAGGCGCGCGGACAGTACTAACGAATAGCCATTGGGAGTATGTTGCACTATGGCTACGCCGAGAACATAAAGCCGCAGCTCTGGTTTACTGGCAGCAAGCACAAACATTCGCTCAAGCAGCTGAGGGCATGCCGGTCGCATCGGCACCCCTGCTCCTTTACTATTCCTACATGAACGCCACTAAAGCTCTGCTCTCGGCAAAGTCGATGCCGTTCGACGAACGCCACGGTGTTCGAGCTCACAATATGCGTGGGCCATCGAGCAAAATTGCACTTTCAAACGAAGGCGTGCGCGTCTTGCAACGCGGTATCGCTCCAGCGCTGTCTCAGTATCTCAGCGAAGCTGAGACGAGCACAATTCACAGCCTCGAAGAACTTCTTTTCAATCTTCCATGCATACATAGAACCTTCTGCCTCACCTACAAGAACCAGAAGGATCTGTTTATCCCGCTTACCAACTG
>JANOVW010000420.1:0-1596 GCA_031417575.1 Rhodoferax sp.
TCCGGGTATCTGCGCACTCTTGCCACGAAACAGGGCGACCACTTCGCCCTTTTGATTGGTCACTTTCGCGTCGTAAATGCCGTGACGGCCTTGCTGGTATTGCTCGGCGGCTTCGCAGGTCAACACGTCCCCAGGCAAGCCAGGTTTGAGGAACTCAATCGAGCAACCCGAGGCCAATGTGACGCGGTTGCGGCTGTTGCAGGCGTACGCAAACGCCGTATCGGCCAGGGTGAAGATAAAACCACCGTGGCAGACGCGGTGACCGTTCAGGTGCAGTTCGCGCACCGTCATGTGCAGGCTGGCGCGGCCCTCGGCCACGCTGCCCATTTCAATGCCCAAGGTTACGCGGGCTGACACATCTACCTCAAACATTTTTTGCGCCACCTGGCGGGCCAGCGCGTCGGCGGGGGTGAGCGTGGCAGATGGCGCTAAAGATGGCGCGACGTTCATGACGCTGTGGCACCGCTGGTGATTGACTTCAATCGGGCCATCGTCATTCGCCTTTGAATGCGGCCGGGCGCTTTCCCAAAAAGGCTGTTACGCCTTCAAAATAATCATGCGTTTTGCCCATGGCCGATTGGGTGTCGCGTTCCAGGTCAAGCTGCTGTGAAAAGCTGTTTTGGCCGCTGGCCCGCAAGATGTGCCGCGTGGCCACCAGGGCTTTGGTGGGCATCACGGCCAAGCGCTCGGCAAAGGCGGTGGCGGCAGCCAACGCGTCGTCTGCCACCTCCCAAATCATGCCCCATTCTTTGGCTTGTGCGGCGCTGAGTTTGTCGCCCGTCATCGCCAAGGCCGTGGCCCGCGCCAGGCCCAAGCGTTCTGTCAGCAACCAGGTGCCGCCCGCGTCCGGTATCAGGCCGATTTTGCTGAAGGCCTGGATAAAACTGGCGTTGGTTGCGGCAAACACCACGTCGCAGCCCATCGCGAATGAAGCGCCCGCGCCGGCCGCCACGCCATTCACCGCCGCCACCGTGGGGAAACGCAGGTTTTGCAAACGCCGCGCCGTGACGTTGAAGTTTTTTTCGATGGTTGGGCCCGGGTCGGCCCGTTCGATCAGGCCTGGACCAGGCGTGAAGTCAAAACCTGACAAGTCGGCCCCTGCGCAAAAACCACGCCCTGCGCCGGTGAGCACCATCGCGCGGATGGCGGGGTTGCCTTCGGCCTGGTCCAGCGCAGCCCACAAATCGCGGTGCATCTCGGTGGTGAAGCTGTTCAATGCAGCAGGGCGGTTCAGGGTGACGGTAGCCACGCCGTTTTTTTCGGCGTACAGCACAGTGGAGGTAGCGGTGGAGGTTGCGGGTTCACTCATGATCGGTTTTTCCAGATGTGGGTAAGAGGGCAAGACGGCATTTGGGCAAAGAATGCGCTTGAATTTACCATTAACCGACCGAGCGGTTTGGAAACTTGTTTTTGTTCTTGGCATCTCGCTGATTCGCCACCGCTGGAAAGACGCGCCAGAGGCAGCCCAAGGCGGCTGCGTACGTGTCCCCCGCCGCGTCAACCGCTCATTCGCCTTGCCAGGGCCCCAGAGCGCGGCTCCTCCTCTACCTCCCGCATCCGCCTTGGACTGCCTCTGTCGCTTGCGGTTTTTTATTA
>JANOVW010000421.1:0-1662 GCA_031417575.1 Rhodoferax sp.
CAGTGTCGCCGCTCGTAGCACCCAGAATGTTGAGCTGCTCGCTTCGCCGGGCCAATTCGTATTCAAAGAGATTGCCCAGCAACTGCATGGCCATGTCTTTGAAAGCCAGCGTTGGGCCATTGGAAAGGGCCTGCAAATACAGCCCCTCTTCTAGCTTTTTCAGCGGCGTTATGTCATCGCTGCCAAAAACTGCGGCGGTGTAGGTTTTGGCGCAAATCGCGCGTAAATCAGCTTGCGGAATATCGTCGATATATAACGACAATATTTCAAACGCCAAAGCCGCGTAACCTTGGCTGAAATAGACCGTGCGAAGCGCTTCCAGCCGCGCCGCGTCGATGTGGGGATAAGACTCTGGCAGATACAAACCACCATCTGGGGCCAGGCCTTCCAGAAGGATGTCACAAAACTGCTTGCGGCCTGAGTCACCGCGGGTTGACAAATAACGCATCAGGCCAGTTCTTCCTTGCGAATGCGAACGATCGGGGCCAACACGGTGGGCAAGGCCTGCATTTTTGCAATTGCTGCATTCATTGTGCCTTCGGTGGTGTCATGGGTGAGCATGATGAGATCTGTTTGAGCCACACCGCCAAACGCAGAAATGCCGGTCTCAGCGCCGTCGGCTTCATCGGCTTCGCGCTGCAATACAGCGTCAATGCTGATGCCCGCCTCCGCCAAAATGCCCGTCACATTGGCCAACACACCGGCTTCATCCGCGACGTTGAGACGCAGGTAATAACTGGTGACCACATCTTCCATAGGCAGAATGGGTGAATCAGTTTGGGACTGCGCCAGCGTGTGCGGCTGAAACGCCAGGTGCGGAACCCGCTGTTCGACCTGTGCGCCATGCAACCGGGCAATGTCGACCAAATCAGCGATGACGGCACTGGCCGTGGGTTCGCTGCCCGCGCCCTTGCCGTAATACAGCGTGGTACCCACCGCGTCCCCATTGACGACCACCGCGTTCATGGCCCCCTCGACATTGGCAATCAGGCGCTTGGCCGGGATCAGGCTCGGGTGGACACGCAACTCGATACCGGCCCGCAGGCCAAAGGCTGCATTCGCCGCGCGGCGCTTGGTGATGCCCAACAGCTTGATTCGGTAACCCAATTGCTCGGCGTATTTGATGTCCTGTGCACCGAGTTGGCTGATGCCCTCGACGTAGGCCTTGCCGAATTGCACCGGAATGCCGAAGGCGATGGCCGACATCAGCGTGACCTTGTGCGCTGCGTCGACGCCTTCAATGTCAAAGGTCGGATCTGCCTCTGCATACCCCAAGGCCTGCGCCTGTTGCAAAGCGGTGGCGAAATCAAGGCCTTTGTCGCGCATTTCACTCAGAATGAAATTGGTGGTGCCGTTGATGATGCCCGCCACCCATTGGATACGGTTGGCAGTGAGCCCATCACGCAAAGCCTTGATGAGGGGAATGCCACCGGCCACGGCTGCTTCAAACGCCACCATCACACCCTTGGCCTGCGCCGCTGCAAATATTTCAGTGCCATGCACGGCCAACAGCGCTTTGTTGGCAGTGACCACGTGTTTGCCAGCAGCGATGGCTTCCATCACCAGTTGTTTGGCAATGCCATAACCGCCGATCAGCTCGATCACCACGTCAATTGCCGGATTGGCAATGACCTCGCGCGCGTCGCTCACCACCTGAACATC
>JANOVW010000422.1:0-2380 GCA_031417575.1 Rhodoferax sp.
TATCTAAAATGTAACATAAACGAATATAAATACATCAAATTTTTTCGTATTTTTGTAACCACAAGAGACTACCACAGCATGATTTGACCTGCGTCAATACGCCAACCACCCAACGGCCTATTCTGGGGTTTTATAGCTCCAAGAAGGCAAACCATGTCCCACTACCACGCCGTTGTCTGGCTCGATCACTCGGAAGCCCACGTGATGCATATCGCGCCCGATGATGTCGAAAAATCCGTGATTCATCCGTCCAAGCCGCATCAAAAACTGCATTCCAAAAGTGGCGCGGGCGGCGCAGGACGCAAGGCAGAAGACCACAACTATTACCACGCCATTGTCGAAGCCCTGAAAGGTACCCAGGAGATTCTGGTCGTCGGCCCGGCCCAGGCCAAATTGCAGCTCATCAAGCACATTCATTCGCATGATCATGGCTTGGTCGACAAGGTGGTGGGCGTTGAAACCATCGACCACCCCAGCGATGGGCAACTGGTGGCGTACGCGCGCAAGTACTTTGTGGCCAAAGACAGGATGCTCGGCACACCTTGATCAGGCGGACGTCCGGCCACGCAGGGGAAGCGGTCACACAGCTGGATTGGCCATCCGCTTGGTTCGACACCTACAATCCTGTTTTGATAAAAAACGTATTGGGAAATCCCAACCGGGCAGGCTGACATGCCAAGCGAAAATAACAACCTCAATCGATTGTGGCAGGCTCTGGTTTCCGCGGTAATCAGTGCGGACGCAAAGCGGGCACTTCGTCTGAAGCGCTACTTTGCCGCCACAGCGGTGTATGCTTTTTGCACGTTGACAACTTTGCTTGCGTGGCGATGGAACTTGGTGGAGCCCGCCACCGCACAAATTCTCGTTGCCGCGATGGCATTGGGCGCATTGATTTTTTATGGGGCAATACGCTCGGGTTTGAGCAGTCACCTGAGCGATCCGGCCCTGACCTTGGCCCAGGCCATCTTCGCGATTGTGCTGATCGGTTTGGCTTGCGGCCTGGTACCCCAAATCCGCGGCGCATTGACGATGATGATGGCCGTGACACTCGTTTTTGGCGCTTTTGTACTCTCGCCCCGAGACTGCCGCTTGATGAGCTGGTTTTCATTCCTGGCGCTTGGCCTGGCAACGCTGCACACAGCCAGCGATTGGCGACAGGTGGATCAATTGCGAACGTTGCTAATCGATTTTTTAATGACCAGTGCAGCTTTGCTCGCTATCGGGATGCTTTCGGGCGAACTCAGTGCTTTAAAAGGCTTGCAACAAAGTCAAAAAAGCACATTAAAAAAAGCCCTGGGGCGTTTGGGCCAACTGGCCAATCGTGATGATCTGACCGGATTGCCAAACCGCCGGCTGATTCTGGAATTGCTGGCCAAGGAGGTGGCCCAAGCCCAGCGCCGCCAAACGCCATTCTGTATTGCACTCCTTGATTTGGACCACTTTAAACGCATCAACGACACCCAAGGACACCCGGCCGGCGACGAGGCCTTGCGCCGATTCGCATCCATTCTGGCACCGTCTTTGCGAACCGGCGATGTATTGGCGCGTTGGGGTGGCGAGGAGTTCATCCTGCTGTTGCCAGACGCACTGGCCGAGGACGCAACCCGCGTGATCGAGCGCTTGCGGGAACGGTGCAATAACCCGGTTCACTGGACAGATCGACCTGAATTGCGGCTGACATTTTCAGCCGGGTTGTCAGCGCATCTGCCGGGTGAACCGAGCCAAAGCGTGATCGCCAGGGCCGACAAAGCACTTTACCGTGCAAAAACGAACGGACGCGACCGGCTGGAAATTGAATAGCCATGTTGGTACTTTGCCCGAACCAGGCTTGCTTTTGGACCGGGGACAAGCTTGAAGAGCTGATTAAACCAGCAGCTTGCCAAAATGCCTGGCGAAAGATTGGGCAGTCTGCGCGTCGAGTTTTTTGCCGACAAATACTTCGATGCCCCGCAGCAGACGCCTCAATGCTTCAGGGCTTTTACAGCGATCAATGGCGTCGGTAATAGGCGAGCCCGCCGATCCAAGTTTTTGGCGAACAAAGCTGGAGGCCTCATCGCGAACCATCGCGAACTGTTCCAGGCTGGTGGCGGGGCGTTGTATTTCGTTTTCACTGGCCCGCGCCGTGAACCCCGACGCAATCGGCAAGATCAGGTCCACGGTGGTTTGATCGGACTGGATCAAGCCTTGTTGTTCGAGATGTGCGAGGGCCGGCTCGAGTTCGCCGACGCGAACAAACAAAGCCAGGTCGTTGACCGTTTTTTTGCCGTCGATAACGACCAGCAGGCGCCGCTGTACGGCATTCAGGCTGCCGCTGCGGTCGGCAATTTCCAGGCGGCCCGCCTCGGTTTTGCCAAAAATAAGGCCAAGTTTCATGGGATGT
>JANOVW010000423.1:0-2209 GCA_031417575.1 Rhodoferax sp.
CTTGGTGGATGAAAGCAAAACGATGGAGGTCGATGGCGTCGACAAAAAAGACTACTGGAAAGTGGTAGACCAGTGCTATTTGTGTGACCTGTGTTACCTCACCAAATGCCCCTACGTACCACCGCACGAGTTCAACCTGGATTTCCCGCACACCATGCTGCGGGCCAAGGCCATCAAGTTCAAAAAGGGTGAAGTTGGTTTTGGCGAGAAGTTGCTGGCGTCCACCGATGTGCATGGCCAGATTGCCGGTATTCCCATCGTGGTTCAAACGGTTAACGCGGTCAACAAGACCAAAGTGGCACGCGAGGTAATGGAGTCCGCCTTGGGTGTCGACAAGGATGCCTGGCTGCCCGCGCTGGCCACACGTCGTTTTCGCTCGTCGGCACCCGAAGCCAAAGCCACGGTTGTCAACGACGGCGCCAAAACGCCAGGCAAGGTGGCCATTTACGCCACGTGTTACATCAACTACAACGAGCCGGGCATCGGGCACGACCTGCTCAAGATACTGGACCACAACGACGTGCCGTACGTGATTGTGGAGAAAGAAAAATGCTGCGGCATGCCTAAACTCGAATTGGGCGACCTGGAATCGGTCAACACCAGCAAGGAGGCCAACATTCCGGTGTTGGCGAAATACGCCAAAGACGGTTTTGCCATCCTGGCAGCGGTACCCAGTTGCGCCCTGATGTTCAATCAGGAAATCCCGCTGATGTACCCGCAGGAGGCTGATGTCCAGTTGGTTAAAGATGCCATGTGGGATCCGTTTGAATACCTCATGCAACGCAAACGCGATGGGCTTCTCAAGGTGGATTTTCCGGTGGCGCTGGGCAAGATAAGCTACCAGATTCCCTGCCACGGCCGGGTGCAAAATATCGGCAAAAAAACCGAAGAAATGCTGAAAATGGTGCCGGGCACCAGCGTGCACACGCATGAGCGGTGCAGCGGCCACGCGGGCACCTTTGGCGTCAAAAAAGCCACCCACCAGCAGGCCATGAAGATCGGCAAACCGTTGTTCAAGGCCATGGCAAACCACAAAGATGGCGGACTGCCCGATGTCATCAGCTCCGACTGCCCCTTGGGCGGCCATCACATCGCGCAGGGGTTTGACGTGAACCAGTTGGGTTCGCCTCCGCAAAAACACCCACTTACCTTGATCCGAGAGGCCTACGGCCTGAAATGAACGCCATGCAACTTACCGGAAAAATCACCCTCGACAACCTCATGTCGCTGGAGGCCTACAGCAAATACCGCAAGGCTCACAAACCCGACGTCATTGCGCACCGCAAGTTGCGCAGTGTGCGCCTGGGTGAAAACATCAACCTGCAGTTTGAGAGCGAGTTCACCATTCGTTATCAAATTCAGGAAATGCTGCGGATTGAAAAAATCTTTGAAGAAGAGGGCATTCAGCAAGAGCTGGACGCATACGTACCCCTCATGCCTGAAGGCAGCAACTGGAAAGCCACGATGTTGCTGGAGTACCCGGACGTGAATGAGCGCAAGCGTGAATTGGCGCGGCTGATTGGCGTGGAAGACCGCATGTTCATTGAGGTTGAAGGCAATCCACGCGTTTATGCGATTGCCGATGAAGACCTGGAACGCGAGAACGAGGAAAAAACCTCTGCTGTGCATTTTGTGCGGTTTGAGCTGACACCGGCCATGTGTGCGGCTGTGAAGGCCGGAGCGGGTGTGAAGTTGGGCTGTGACCACACCAACTACCCGGCGCATACCCAAATTACCCCTGAAACGTTGGCTTCTTTGGCGGGGGATTTGCGTTAGTGCTGGCTGTGGTGATTCACGATAATGAAGGCTTCCTTGAGAAGCCTTTTTTGATCCAACCTGCGAACCCCACCCCTTGACCCGGGCCTTGTCTCCCATGCTTTTTCTGATATCACCTGCCAAATCACTCGACTACGACACCCCCGCGGGTGAGGTGGCTCACAGCCAGCCACTCTTTGTGGCGCACGCCGAACCTCTGATCAAGGCCCTGCGCAAAAAAACATGGCGGCAGGTTGCCAAACTCATGGATTTGAGCCAAAACCTGGCCGAGCTCAACGTGGCGCGGTATGCCAGTTGGGCCCCTGCATTCAATTTGCAGAACGCCAAGCAGGCCGTGCTGGCCTTTGATGGCGATGTGTATGACGGCCTGGTTGCCAAATCATTGAACAACGCCGATCTGGCCTGGGCACAAGAGCACCTGTGCATTTTGAGC
>JANOVW010000424.1:0-5143 GCA_031417575.1 Rhodoferax sp.
CGCCCGCGCCAAAGAAGCCCGGCTCGATGAGCGGGGCCTGGCGGTTACCTTCCCCGGCGCGGTGGGCGACATCTTGAAGCTGGACATCGACATGGTGCTGCAGCAAGACCCGATTGACTGGAACTCGCCGGTTCAGGGCAAATCCCTGACCTGACCCTCTCGAACCCGTTGATGTCATTGATCGCACCGCATGCCTTGGCGATTTGGCAATTGATGGATGCCGAATGAATGCGTTGCAGCTTTATGCCGGCCCCAGGGCACTGTCGAACATCGCGCTCTACGGCCTGGCTCCCGGCCATATTGGCGTGGTGCCTGGCGCAGCAGGTGGCCCCAAGGGCCTGATCCTCGGGCCGCTGGACCGTTTTTTGTTTGGCCAGTGGTTGCCGCAATCGAGCCAGCCGATTGATCTGGTGGGTGCCTCTATCGGTGCCTGGCGCATGGCCACCGGTTGCCTGGCCAACCCGGCCGAGGCCTTCAAAACCCTGGAGCGCGACTACATCGCCCAGCACTACGAGCTGCAACCGGGCCAAAAGCGCCCACCTGCCGCTTTTGTGAGCGAACAATTTGGCAACAATTTGCTCAGCTTTTTTGGTGGGTGGGTGCATGAAGTGCTGCAACATCCGCGGTACCGTCTGCATGTGTTTACCTCGCGTGGGCGCGGCCTTTTGGCGCGTGAGGGCAAGTGGCGCACGCCCCTGGGTTACGGCGGCGCGTTTCTGGCCAACGCGGTGCAGCGCCGCCTGCTGGGGCACTTTTTGGAGCGGGTGGTTTTTTCGTCGCAACAAGCGGCGCTGCCATTCGCCCCCGCAGGTTTTCGCACCCGCCAGATCGACCTGACAGCCGACAACTTCATGCAAGCTGTGCAAGCCAGTTGCTCGATACCCTTTGTGTTGCAGGCCGTGCATGACATTGCCGGGGCACCACCGGGCGCTTATTGGGATGGGGGTATTACCGATTACCACCTGCATTTAGACTATATTTCATCGAAAATGATCATTAAAAATATAGCTGATCGTGCAATTAATACGAGAACAATATTTCGAAATGGATTGGATGGTATGGGCCAGTATAGTTATTCATCTACCCAAACCGCAATCCCAACCCCACAAAGCGCCACAACCACGCCTACATTGCAAGCAGAGGCAGGGATCGTGTTGTACCCGCATTTTCAGCAAGCCGTGGTGCCCGGGTGGCTCGACAAGAGCCTGAAGTGGCGGCACCAAGCCACCCGCCATTTAGACAACATGCTGCTGCTTGCCCCCAACCCCGAGTGGGTTAAAACCCTGCCCAACGCCAAATTGCCAGACCGCAATGACTTCATCCACTACGGCAATGATCTGGCCGGCCGCGTCAAAGCCTGGACTACGGCTGTTGCCGCCAGCCAGCAGGTGGCGGATGAGTTTGCGGGGTGGCTGGAGAGGCCGGATGTGGGCGAGGTGAGGGTGATTTGACGAACTCCTGAGCTGCCGAACTACCGAGTTGCCGAGTTGCCGAGTGGCCAGTCTGCTGGGTTGCCAATAGCGGCTAGCTGTGCCCCGGCCCTGGCGACAAGGTAAGGGGCGTGCGGTTTTGGGGTGGAATCACTCGCGTCTACGAAAAATGCGTGCGACACGGTGGTCGCGGCATTTTTTGAGGTGCACGACCAACGCTACCGCGACGCCTTCCACCCCAAAGCCCGTTCCCCTTGCCTTATCACCAGGGCCTGCGGAGGTGGGCTCAGGCTGGCAATTCATCACATACCGATGACCGGCGGCGGACAGTCATTAGGCGGCGCGCCGACAGGACGCCCGTGCCGCATACCATGTCGGACCTCTGCGATTTGTATGGCCTCGCGATTGAGTGCACACGATTCAAATGTGCGGCTCTCTGCGTTCAGTCGGCAGAGACTTGGCGGCGTCTTCTGCGCGGCCCAATCGCGCTTCAATATTGCGAACCGCCTGCCGGATATCAAACAGAACCAAAAGCGGGCCAAAGATCACGGTTAGGCCCACGAAGGTGATGGCTGGAAAGAAGAATGCTCCCAGGATTTTCCAAGTGAACTCATTTGCGAGTACTGCGCCCCACTTGTTCACCAGCGGCACCGTCACGTGATACCCCGCAACAGATGAAAGTGCGAGCGCGATCCATAACGCTGTCTCAACCAACCAAGCATAGGAAACAACGATCAGTCTGGTCAGCATAGTTCCTCCGAGTTGTGAGTTCGGCCACACGATTCGAGAGCTTTAACGCCGGAGGCCAGGCGCGGCTGCAAGCCGTCGCCTCTGGGGCGACCTGTTGGGCGTCAGTCGCCGTATTGATGCCACTGGAGTCTTCCATTTCGCATGTAAATAAGTGCGCTAGCAGAACTGTCCTTCGCAACCATGAGGCCATCAGTTTTCAAGGTCACAGACTGCCGTTGATAGTTACCGTGTTTTGTACCACGGTCTTCCACATGCCAGAAATCGACCCATAGAAAATCGTCGCCGCCGTTTCCGAAATCAATGCCCGCGCCTACGAGCAGCGGTCGCTTGCCTTGAAGTAGGAATGCAATTCCCTGCTTTTTCGATGAAACGCTTTCGACAAATAGGGCCAGGTCTGCCCGACCATCGCCATCAAAATCCCCCCGCCAAACATACGGGTTGAGGCGCTTGGAAATTCGCAAGCCTGACTGTGCGGAGAGGGTCTTCCAAGACTGTGTGGCCCAAAATGGTAGGCCAAGTTCAAGCTCCTGAGCGTGCAGACCGCTCGCAAACGCAATCATCAAGGCAGTGATGATTCTTCTCATGAGGCCCAACGCAATGTACCCCGCAAAACCTGCGGATGAACAAGGTCCTTGCGATTGATTAAAGTCATGCGTTGGTTTCTTAAGCTGTTGAAAATGTTGAATTATCTGGGGTTCAACGACAAATTTTCGCCAGTTAAAAACCCCACCAAACCCACCAGTTTCAACATCGATGGCGTGATGGTTTTGGGGCTTTCCACAGGCTCATTCTGGCACGCAGAGCGCGGATAGGGAAATGCGACCAGATGCTATGAATGCCTCCCTCCTCACGGGGAAACCGTGAACACAGGGCAAAGCATCGTGAAGCACTGGAGCACAGATGGACAAAGGTACGCGCACAGGCACTGACACACAGCGGGCAAACCAACTGCCCCGACAACCAACAGCCGCCATCAGGAAGGAGCCCAAGACCTCCATGCCCAAGGCGCGAGTGGCCGTGGATCAGCAACCCGCCCAACCCGTGACATTGTTCGCAGATCATGGTAGACCTGAGACCCCATCCACCTCAGACAAAGGCTCCATCATGAACCACAGCGTCTCAGCCAAAGCCGGTCAACTCATTGGTACCCTCCAAGGCCGTCAGGTCGTCGGATTGGATATTGCCAAGGACATCTTCCAAATCCACACCGTGCAGATGCACTCGGGGGAAATCGTCAACAAGAGCCTCAAACGGGCGCGGCTCTTGGAGCACTTTGCCCAGATGCCGCCGTGCCTGGTGGGCATTGAAGCCTGCGGGGGTGCCCACCACTGGGCGCGGCATCTGCTGGCCCAGGGCCATAGCGTGCGCCTGATCGACCCGGCCAAAGCCCGCGCCTTTGCCACCGGCAACAAGACCGATGCCATTGATGCCGCCGCCATCTGGCTGGCTGTGCAGCAGCCGGGCATGCGTTTTGTGGGTATCAAGACCCAGGCCCAGCAGGCCACCCTGGTGCTGCACCGCCAGCGCCAGCTGCTCATGAAGATGCGCACCATGCAGACCAACGCCCTGCGTGGCATGTTGCACGAGTTCGGTGTCACCTTCCCCCAAGGTAAACGCGCCCTCACAGCCCAGATTGCCCAGGGCCTGCAAGCCTTGGAGCCCAGTGTGCCCCAGCCGGTGCTGGAGAGCCTGCGCCAGCAATGGCAACGCGTGCAGGAGATGGATGCCGACATCCACGCGATTGAAGAGCGCCTGAGCGCCTTGCTGCGCCAGGATGTGCAGATGCAACGGGTCTTGGCCATCCCCGGCGTGGGTTTGTTGACAGCTACAGCGGTGGTGGCCACCATGGGTGAAGCGGCGGTGTTCAAGTCGGGGCGGCATTTCTGCGCCTGGCTGGGTTTGGTGCCCAAGCAGCATGGCAGCGGGGGCAAGGTCAGGCTGGGGGGCATCTCCAAGCGCGGCGACCGCTATGTGCGCACCTTGCTGGTGGGCGGGGCGCGTAGCGTGATGCACCACCTCAAGGATGAGCAAAGCTGGCTGGGGCAGCTCAAAGCGCGCAAACATGCCAATGTGGCCGTGGTGGCCCAGGCGGCCAAGACGGCGCGCACCATCTGGGCGCTGGTGGCCAAGGAGCAAGCCTACCAAGCCGGGCACCAGAGTGTGCGCCCGGTAATGGCTTGAGCAGCGAGGCCTCAGCGGACCATTGAGCATGGGCTGATCCACAACCGCAAGTCAACGTATTGGAAGGAGGGCAGGCAGCAAACAGCAAGGTGATGCAAAGCAGGTTAGACCGTGACGGCATAAGCCTGGCCAAAGCCCCGGACTTCAACAGTCCGCTGACCAGATGAGGCCGCCGTCAGCGTATCAGCATCAGGGCCAGTGGCCTCGCACGGGAAACCGGGCAAGCCACACACAAGGCCGGATATAAGGACGCAGTCGACTAGCCCAGCACGCACCGAACTGATATCGCTTGTCTTCCGGGAGGCATTCATATAGGGCTTTGGACGGGAAGGCGTCGCGGTAGCGCGGGTGGTGCACCTCCAAAAATTCCGCGACCACCGTGTCGCACGAATTTTTCCTGCCCGCGCGGCACTTCCACCCCAAAACCGCACGCGCGTTGGCCTGTCGGCGCGAGCTGCGCATGATCACAGGTTCATGCAGAGTACACTGCCAATGACTTAAATATCTAAATTTATAAAAAAATAAAGGGAAAATTGGAAATATGTTCAGTTAATAATTGCACAATTAGCTATTATTTTAATAATAAAAATGTTTATTAAATCAAATTTATTTTCGTAAATCTACCACTCTTCGGGCTTTTCCAGCGCTGCGCTCCACCCCGCCAGCTGCCTTGAGTTCAATCGACGCGCTGCTGCCAATATAGGCCTTGATGTCATGCTGCAATTGCCGGGCGGCGGCTTGGGCAGCGGGGCTGGTGAGGTCGGTGCCGGGTTGCGTTTCTA
>JANOVW010000425.1:0-2282 GCA_031417575.1 Rhodoferax sp.
GACGCCATACCGCCGGATCAGCCCTGGCCCGAGCAAGGTGCCGACCAGATACCCCGCCAAATGAAGCGCGTTGAGTACGCCGCCGGCGGTGTACCCCAAGCCCATTTCAGTTCGCAACGAAGGCAGCACCACACCATAGGCAAAACGGGCCATCCCCACGTGCAAAGCCACGCCCAACGCGCCCCAGGCCAGCAAACGCAAAGGCAATCGCACTTCTTTATGGGCGGGGGTGGCTAAATGAGGTGTCATAACCAAGCGCAGGTTGAAAAAATACAATGCCAAAAAGCAGGGTAACCCAACGGATGATGAAGCAGCTACGTTAGATAGTATCTGTTAGCCCGTCCCCACTACTTTAGCTGTGCGTTATGCTGACGGGCATTGCCCACGTGCGCCCACGTAGCCTTTCAAGGTACTTCCATGTTCCCAACTGCCATCGCCGCCGAACCTTTGCCGAAAGCCTCCACCCCCCCTTGGGCAGTAACCCGCTTGGCCGGGGCCTTGGGTGGTGAGGTGCGCGGTGTCAACCTGGCCCAGGTTTCAGCGCAACAAGTGGCCGACATTCAGCAGCTTCTGTTGGACCACCAGGTGTTGTTCTTCCCCGGCCAGAGCTTGAGTGTGGAAGAGCACGTAGCGTTTGGGCGCCACTTCGGCGAGCTTGAAAGCCACCCGCACATCAAGAACCCCTTCACCCAGCATCCTTATCTGTTTGAGCTGGCCGCCACCCACGGGGGTGTAGCCGATGAGTGGCATACGGATTTGACCTTTCAGGCCGAACCTGCACTGTTGTCTGTACTAAAAATGGTGCGTTGTCCGCCTACGGGTGGCGACACCATGTGGACCAGCCTGTATGCCGCGTATGAAGAACTCTCGCCTCCCATGCGCGAGTTGTGCGATGGGCTTACCGCCCTGCACGACGCGCACCCGCACAACCGACCCGACAAAATGGCCGTGCACCCGGTCGTGCGCGTGCATCCACTGACGGGCAAACGGGCGCTGTACGTGAACGAACATTTCACGCGCCGCATCGTCGAGATGAATGCCTCTGAAAGTGATGCGCTGTTGGGCTATTTGACGAAATGGGTCGCCAACCCGCGCTTCACGGTGCGTTACCGCTGGACGCAAGGCACGATTGCCATCTGGGACAACCGCTGCACCCAGCACTTTGTACTGAACGATTTTGAAGGCGAACGCATCATTCAACGTGTCACGGTAATGGGCGACAAACCCGCCGGTATCGCTCCGCCGCGCTGGGCTGCGTGGGTTCGGCCCGGCCCGCTTTCGGCGACCAGCAGGCTTGATCGACAATTGCACCAGTTTTTGACTCGGGAGCGGGAGGGCGGCTGAGCCAGCCCATGAGCATTGAAGACAGGCGTTTGGCGCTGGGGCTGCTGCTCTCGCTGTCATTCCACGCGCTGCTGTTGAGCTTGTCCTTCAGTGGTCAAGGGCTCGGACTTCCGGGCTTTAGTTTCCCCTGGCAAGACCGGCTGGCCGAAGTGCCAGAATTGCACATTGCCCTCGTTGCAGCGCCAGTATCAGCGCCGGCATCCGGCTCGGCGCCTGCTGAACAACCCCGGCAGGCTGGTGCGCTTGCACCCTCGACAGAGCAGCAGTTTGCTGCAGAGCCAACGACGTTGACACTGGTTTCCCCGCTGCCTGTGCCGAAGGTAGCCGCAGCCCCCATCACGCGAACTGCCAAACCAAAGAAAGCAGCCAAACCCAAAACGATCGACTCGGCCCGTGCAAGTCTTGCAGCGCCTGGAGCCATAGCTGCCCCAGCACGCCAGACGCTTCCTGAACCAACGCCAATCGAGGACGTGCTTTCTGTGGCGCAATCGACTGAAGCCACCTGGACGGTGCCCCCAGCGCCAGAGGTACCAGCGCCCGTGGTTACACCTCCGTCTCAACCTGAGCCCCAACCCGCGCTTTTGTCAGCACCTATCGCCCGCAGCCCGCAGGTCGAGATAACCCAACCTCAAGCGGCGGCCCATTCAGCGCTGGACGCGCAGCGCCAGTCAGAGCAGGCCGAGGCCGAACGTCAGGAAACTATCCGCCTGGAAGCCGCACAGTTGGAAGCAGCGCGACGAGACGCAGCGCGACAAGATGCGGCGCGACTTGAAACAGCCAAAGTGGAGGCTGCTCGGCTTGAAATTGAGCGCCAGGTGGTTGCACAGCAGGCAGCCGCACGACAAGCTGCAGCGCGTCAAGAAGCAGCACTTGCGGAAGCGGCACTCAAGGAGGCCGCGCTAAAAGAAGCGGCACGAATCGAGGCCATCCGGGCTGAG
>JANOVW010000426.1:0-1872 GCA_031417575.1 Rhodoferax sp.
CAGCAGGTTGTCACTAATTTCGCGTGCCCCATGGCTGGTTTTGGTGCGCACAATGGTTTTCTTGCCAGCCTTGGAGTGATAGAAAAAATAGTTGTGGTCGCCGCCGCCGGCCTGGAAGCCTTTGGTCAGAAGGCTTTTCTCCACATCGGCCTGCTTACGCGGCATGCGTTACCTCGGTCATGCGCGCGAGCAGTGCATGTTTGAGTTGGCGTGCAGGTGCATCCAATTCTTCATCTGCGGCCTGGCCGTACTCCTGCCACAACATGGCCAGATGCTGATGCAATTCAACAAGTAAGGCATCACGTGTGGGCGCAAATACCGTGATGCTCAAATCGCCATTTTCCACACACAACAATTGTTTGCTGTCATCCAGGCTGGGTTCGAAGGAGAGGGCTGGTGTAACCCGCAAGTTGACAATGCCGTGCCGAACGATTGAGATTTCTATCGACGACAGATCCAGATCCCTGATATCGGTCACGTCAATAATCTTTTTAGGGCTGCCTTGATCGTCAAGCAGTACCCTGCCAGTCACTTGAATCAGGTCTCGCCGCCTCTCGTACAGCAGGTCTTCAAGGGCCTCGTCATAAAGGCAATCCAGCTCCTTGCTGGTGGGCGGGTAAATGATGGTGAGCTTGCGCTCAATAAAGTCGATGTTTTTCAGTTCGCCAGTGACCACACGCGATGTCTCACGTTGGGCGGCTGGCACGAGTGTGTCCTGCACGAAGGGGATGGTTTGGGCATCAAAAGATGCGAAAGTCGCGTCGTTTTCATCGTGCAACGCCAGCGTCCATTTCGCATCGGCACGCGGTGCCATGCCGTTGACGGCTTCGAGCACGCGCCGACGAATGCCTTCGTCCGGAAGAGCCTCCGCCAGGCCTGCCGTGCTGCGATCAGACACTCGTGCCATCAGATCATGAAAAATGCTGAATGCTTTGGTGGCTTGCTCTGGGTCAAACAATTCAGTCGCACCGCCTACTGTCACTGGCAAGGCATAACAGCCCGGTTTCGGTAATTGGCAAATAAGTTGGAAGCGCTGGCTAGTAGCCGCGGAAACCCTCGCTCGCTGATTGACGCTGCGACCCTCGACGTGCACGCCTATCAGTTCAAAGGCTTGTTGTGCATTCTGCAAAATTTGTACAAGCACCGAGGCGGGCACGACATTGCCTTGGGGTTCGCCACTTTCGATGTGGAAGCTGAAAGACGGGTGCTTGTTCAGGGCATTCATGATTGGCTTCGCATTATGTCCTGAAGCCGGGCCTTGGTCGCTTCCAACCGCGAGCTCATCCGCCGGATGGAAGCCAAAGTCAAAACCGCGATTGACCGGGTGTGGTGTGTTTAGGTTCAAACTGCTTGGGCAGCTGGGCGCTTACTTATGAACATCTGGGTTTATATTCAGAATAGTTAAAAATCAGCGCTAAAACGTGATTTTGAAATTTATACAGAATTATTCCCAAGTTATCCACAGGTTCATGTGCTGCTTTTTTGTCGTGCAGCCCGCATAATGTCTTTGTCAGAAATGAAAAAGCCAGACCGGCAAGTCTGGCTGTTTCACCCCCATAGGTTGCCCAACCGGGCAGGTTCACGACGAACCGTAGTGACACAACGATGATGCCATGAATCTGGTTTTGGTGGTTGGGCGCTAACCCTATGGCCAATGGCCGAAGGAAACACCTATGTCCAAAATCGGACGCGACGCAAGAACGGGGCTTTTTGTCCCAGTGAAAACTGCTCAGCAGCGACCAGCCAGCCATGTGGTTGAAACCATCCGCAGGTCGACAGTGCCTGCACCGGCTCCCAAGACCTTTGGAGGGAAGAAGTAACGAGGTAAGCCTTTCGCCGGGCCAGCACGCTGTGTTGGCTCGGCGATCTTCA
>JANOVW010000427.1:0-4104 GCA_031417575.1 Rhodoferax sp.
GAAGCATGCTCAGCCGGGCGTTTGGGGCAAGTTCAACTTGATTCCGTTCAACCCGTTCCCCGCGTCGGGTCTGGTTCGCTCGAGCCGCGCGCGCGTGGAAGCCTTCGCCAAAGTGCTCCTGGACGCTGGAATCGTCACCACCGTGCGCAAAACCAGAGGGGACGACATTGACGCTGCCTGCGGGCAATTGGCCGGTGATGTCAAAGACAGAACCCGCGCCGCAGAGCGGATGTCAGCACGGCGCGTTGTGCCAATTCACCCGTCGAGAGCTTCGCAGCCTGTACAGGCTTAGACTTGCGTCCATGACATCTACCCCGTTTGCATACTCTCGCACCTCTGCATCCTACTTGGAGGTGTTGCGCTCGCGCAGCCGAAATTACTACGCCTCTTTAGGGCGATGGGTTTGCCTGATAGTCGTGCCACTGGCTTGGCTTGCCATGCTGGCTTTGACGGCGCACTTGGCGGGTTGTGCTGGGCCGGCCGGTTCAGACAGCCAGGTCCGCGGTGATTTGGTGACCGATTCAGATGAACCCGAAATCCGCAAGCGGGCCCGTTTGCGGCTGGAACTGGCGGTCAGCTATTTTGAGCAAGACAAAGTCACGATTGCGTTGGATGAGCTCAAACTGTCTTTGGCGGCAGACCCCAACTACGCTGAGGCCTATAACCTGCGTGGCCTGATTTACACCCGTTTGAATGACGACCAGTTGGCCGAAGAAAGTTTTCGCCGCGCCATGGCACTGAACCCGCGGGACGGCAACGTTTTGCACAATTTTGGTTGGATGTTGTGCCAGCGCGCCCGTTACCCAGAAGCCGAGCAGCGCTTTTCGCAGGCATTGGCCATACCCAGTTATGGCGGTCGGGCCAAATCACTCATGACCATGGGTTTGTGCCAGGTTCGCGCTGGTAAATTGGCTGATGCTGAGCAGTCTTTGCAGCGTGCTTATGAACTTGATGCAGGTAATCCGATCGTTGGGTACAACCTGGCGACCTTGCTTTATCAGCGGGGTGATTTTGCAAGAGCGCAATTTCTGGCCCGACGTATCAACAACAGTGAATTGGCCAACGCTGAAACGCTCTGGTTGGGGATCAAGGTTGAACGTCGCCTGAATAATCCGGATGCCGTGCAACAACTGGGTTCACAGCTGAAGAAGCGTTTTGCCCAATCGCGCGAACTTGGCTCTTTTGAGCGCGGTGCTTTTAATGAGTGAAGACATAGTCGCGCCAGTGAGCACGTCGGTGTCGGCGGGAGCGCTTTTACGACAAGCCCGCGAGCGTAGCGGTATGCACATCGGCGCACTGGCTGTTGGGTTGAAGGTGCCGGTTAAAAAAATTGAAGCACTAGAAGGTGACCGGCTCGACTTGCTGCCCGATGCCGTGTTTGCGCGCGCCTTGGCATCGAGTATTGCCCGCACCCTTAAAGTTGATCCGGCGCCTATTTTGGCTGCGTTGCCTCAGGGTCAGAAATCGCGGCTTTCGGTTGGCGGGTCAGTCAGTCAGATGAATACCCATTCTGTCAGCGGGCCAGCAGGGGGCCAGCTCCTGATTTTATTGAAAAAGCCGGCCGTACTGGTTGGAAGTCTGCTCGTTGTCGCCGCGCTGGCATTGGTTTTTGTGCCAATGGCGCAGGCGCCATCGCCCAGCGAATCGACGATTTCGAACGTTCCGTTTTCGGGTTCTAGCGTATCAGCGGGCTACGATACTTCAGCAGTCGCGCATGTCTTGCCCGCCTCACCGGTTGCCGGTCAGATTAGTTCCGATTCAGGTTTATCTGCTAACTCCCCGCCACGGGGCATGCCGGCGGTTTCTTCTGCCGAAGGTGACTCAACAACAACCGTGGGCAGTGGTGTTGAGGTGCAGGCCAAGACAGGTAACTCAGGCCTGATTCGTTTGAATGCCAGTGGGCCGACCTGGGTTGAGGTTACCGACGCGACGGGTATTGTTCAATTGCGCAAAACGTTGGCGGCAGGCGAAAGCGCCTCGGCCGGGGGCGCGCTGCCGCTCAAGGTCGTGGTCGGCCGTGTGGATATGACCCAAGTGCAAGTGCAAGGAAAACCATTTGACATGACACCCTTTGGCAAAGACAACGTAGCGCGTTTTGAGGTGCGATAAATGGCCAGCCTGCCCCCCCGATTGCAAGCCCTGATTTCTTGGGGATCACGACAAGTCACCGTAGGTGGTGGCGCACCTGTGCGCATTCAGTCGATGACCAATACCGACACCGCAGATGCCATTGGCACTGCGATTCAAGTCAAGGCATTGGCGTTGGCGGGTTCTGAACTGGTGCGCATCACTGTTGATACGCCTGAAGCCGCTCAAGCTGTGCCCCACGTGCGTGACCAGCTGGACCGCATGGGTATCGACGTCCCCCTTATTGGCGATTTTCATTACAACGGCCACCGCTTGTTGACCGATTACCCCGCTTGTGCCCAGGCGCTGTCTAAATACCGTATTAACCCAGGCAATGTGGGCAAGGGGGACAAACACGACCGGCAGTTTGGCCAAATGATTGATGCCGCATTGCGGTACAACAAGGCTGTGCGTATTGGTGTGAATTGGGGCAGCCTGGACCAAGAGCTTTTGGCGAGTTTGATGGACGAAAACAATGCCCGCTCCAATCCTTGGGATGCCAAAAAAGTGATGTATGAAGCGTTGATAACGTCAGCGGTGGGATCTGCCGATTTGGCCAAATCCATGGGTATGTCGCCAGAGCAAATTATCCTGTCTTGCAAAGTGAGCGGTGTGCAAGACCTGGTTGCGGTTTACCGTGAGCTGGCGACCCGCTCCAGTTATCCGTTGCACCTGGGTTTGACAGAAGCCGGCATGGGGACCAAGGGAACGGTTGCATCTGCGGCAGCTTTGGCCATACTGTTGCAAGAAGGGATTGGCGACACGATTCGGGTTTCGCTGACGCCGGCACCGGGCGAGGCGCGCACGCAAGAAGTGGTGATCGCCTCTGAAATATTGCAATCGCTGGGTTTGCGAAGTTTTGTGCCCAGCGTGACAGCGTGCCCCGGCTGTGGCCGGACCACCAGCACCACGTTTCAGGAATTGACACAACAAATTGATGATTTTTTGCGTGCCCAGATGCCGGTTTGGCGCGAAAAGTACCCGGGTGTTGAAAAGCTCAAGGTGGCGGTGATGGGTTGTATCGTCAATGGCCCAGGCGAAAGCAAACATGCCGACATCGGTATCAGCCTGCCCGGCACCGGTGAGGCGCCAGCGGCCCCGGTTTTTATTGACGGACAGAAAAAACTGACACTGCGGGGCGACACCATCGCAGTTGATTTTCAGAAAATCGTCGAAACCTACATCGATCAGAAGTTTGGCAGCCCAGTGTCGCCTGCGGCCTGATCGCATCCCATTCCCAACGCCATCGAATCCAGATATTGAGCCTGTGGCAGGCTGTTCCATGACTCCAATACCCGCGAAAAAATCCGAAAAGATAAGTGCCGTCAAAGGCATGAACGACATCCTGCCTGCGGATTCGCAGCTGTGGGAGTGGTTTGAAGACAAAGTACGGGCGTTGATGCAACGGTATGCCTATCGCAATGTACGAACACCCATTGTTGAACCCACCGCTTTGTTTGTTCGTGGCCTGGGTGAGGTGACAGACATCGTCGAAAAGGAGATGTACTCTTTCGAAGACCGGCTCAATGGCGAAGCGCTGACCTTGCGGCCCGAAAACACAGCAGGCATCGTGCGGGCGGTGGTCGAGCATTCGCTGTTGTATGACGGCGGGAAACGCCTGTATTACATGGGGCCGATGTTTCGGCACGAGCGCCCGCAACGCGGCCGTTACCGCCAGTTTCACCAGATTGGTGCCGAGGCGCTGGGGTTCTGTGGCCCGGAGGTTGACGCCGAACTCATCCTCTTGGCACATGCTTTGTGGACCGAACTGGGCTTCAAGGATGTCCGGCTGGAACTCAATAGCCTGGGCCAACCACCCGAGCGGCAGTTACACCGGGCTGCCTTGGTGGCTTATTTCGAATCAAATGCTGAATCGCTGGATGAAGATGCCAAACGGCGCCTGCATACCAATCCGTTGCGCATTCTGGATTCGAAAAACCCGGCGATGCAAGCGCTGGTTGAAGCGGCGCCTAAGTT
>JANOVW010000428.1:0-1519 GCA_031417575.1 Rhodoferax sp.
TGATTGAAAAAATCGGCCTTCATCTTGGCCAAAACAGGCGCAAGTCGCTTCCAGGTTGCCAACGGGACAACCGATCAGTTGGGCCAGTTCTTGCAGGCTCGCACAGGTTTTCAGGGCTCCCGCTGCTTCGGCTTCGCAGAAATCAGGAAAGCTGCGTGCCAGCGTTAGCAAGGGGCCGTCAAACACGTTCCAGGCAAGGCCGCCAGCTTGCGCCAGCACGGCCACAGCCGCTTCTGAATACCCCTGCGTCTCGTCGTGAAACCGCTGGCCTTGGCTGTTGAGCTGTATGCCGCCCTCCATCATGAGCGCCCATGAAATCAGTGCACCTTGTGGCACAGCCCATGAGCCGTGGCCTTGGTAACCACCCAGGTCTGCCAACCGTGCGCCCAACAATTGTCCCCACGCGATGGCGCTGCCGTCGTTGCCCGCGTGTCCGGCATAAATCGCATCGCGCATGTCGGGCAGCAACTCACGCACCTGGTTTGTATTGCCGCCAAAGCCGTTGCAGGCCAGGAGCAGGACATCACAGGCGAGGTGCTCGGTAGCCCCATCGGGTCGGGTATAACTGACGCCGGTGATTCGATCGCCATCGCCAACCCACAATGCGTCGACCTGTGCCTGGGTGACGATGGCGATTTCGGCTGTCGCCGCCGCCTGGCCCAATCGCGCCATCAACGCGGCACCGGTGCGCTCGGGCACTGCGTGCATGCGCAGGGTGTAATGGCCGGGGTACAAAAAATTGTCGAGCACGGTCCATTCAATGCCGTGGTTCGATTGCAGCGCGTCAATGGCCGGGCCACTGGCCAGGCTGTAGGCCGTAACCAAATGGCTTGCCGCCGTGCCATGTGTTTTGGCCGCGATGTCTGCCGCGAAACGTTCGGCGTTGTCGCCAATGCCCTGCGCCGCTTGGGCACGGGTTCCGGCCGCCGGAATGAAGCCGGAAGAAAGCGCCGTCGAGCCGCTGGGCGAGGCATCTCGCTCCAGTACCACGCAGTCAATACCCAAGTCGTGCAGCAACAGCGCACTGGTGAGCCCGCAAGCACCGGCGCCCACGATGGCGACGGCCGTTTTCGGGGTGCCTGGCGGCAATGCTTGGCGCAGGATGCGGCGCGGGGTCACGGTCGGCTCAAAACAAAGGCGGTCAACATGGGGTCACAGCAGGTGGAAATGGCGAACAAGGGCGAACAATGGCGAACGGCAATGACTGGCTGCTCAAGCCGTTGGCCGGAAGAGGTATTCGCCGCGCGGCTTGCCCAGCACTTCGCCGTTTTCATAAATGTGGTGGCCACGCAAAAAGGTTGACGTAACGCTGGCGGACATCTCCAAATCTTCAAACGGCGTGTAACCCTGGGTTGACGGCGAGTTTTTCGCCTGGATCGTCCAGGTTTTCGCCGGGTCGACCAGGGCGATATCGGCATCAAAGCCCGCAGCGATGTCGCCTTTTTGATTCAGGCCAAATCGCTGCGCCGGATTCCAGCTGGTCACACGGGCCATGTGGTTGTAGCCCATGCCACGTCGC
>JANOVW010000429.1:0-2852 GCA_031417575.1 Rhodoferax sp.
ACAGGTCGTACTGGAGTTTTTCGGCAGAATCTTCCATGGTGGCACCATAGTGATACCGAACCTGTGCCCAGCCGGTCAGGCCGGGCTTCACACTCAGGCGTACCGCGTAATACGGGATCTCCTGGGTGAGCTGGTCGACAAAGTAAGGGCGCTCGGGCCTTGGGCCGACCAGGCTCATGTCGCCAACGAGCACGGTGAACAGTTGCGGCAACTCATCAATGCGCAGTTTGCGGATGATGCGCCCAATGCGCGTGATGCGGCTGTCGCCAGCCTGGGCCCAGCGGGGTTTGCCATCCTCTTCTGCGTCGGTGCGCATACTGCGAAACTTCACCACGTTGAAAAGCCGTCCATTCAAACCCACCCGCTCTTGCAGGTACAACATGGGGCCACGGCTTTCCAGCAAGATGAGCATGCCGGTGATGAGCATGACAGGTGCGGAAAGGATCAGCAAGATCAGGGCAAACAGGATGTCCAGCACCCGTTTCACCATGGTTCGTGCCATACCTTGGTTGAAGCCATCGCCAAAAATCAGCCACCCGGCGTTGACTGAATCCAGCCGGATTTGCCCCAGGGTTTTCTCAAAATGGGCGGCGATATCAACCACCCGCACGCCGTGCAGCTTGCAATCGAGCAGTTCGCGCAACGGCATGCTGCCACCCCGACGCTCAGTTAACGCTACGACGATTTCATCAACACCTTCATCCACCACGATGTCAGTGAGCGATTTGTCGGGTGTCAATACGCCCCAGGCGGAGACTTCCGTCACCATTTCATTGGGGCCCGCAAAATAACCGACCAAATCAATGCTCGGATCGGCCTTTTTGAGCGAACGACCCACCAGTTTGGCGCGCGTACCGGTGCCAAACACCAAAACGCGCTGGCGCACCAGCGATTGGCTGCTGGAATGCATGGCCCACACGCGATGCGCCAATAGCAACACCAAGCTGGCCACAACGGCATAACCAAAGGCTTTGCGATCCGCCAGATCAGCCGGTATCAGGTTGAAGACACCCATCGCCAAGGCGACGATCAAAGTCAGCGCGAGTACTGCGCGGGCCCGCGACTGGCCCACTGTCCGGTTGTGAACCCGCTGGTAGAACCCCAAACCGGAATTGACCGCCAAGGTACCGATACCGAGCAAAAAAGCACCGGCGACGGCTTGAGGGGCACTGGCCGCGAAATCTGGCGATTGCCAAAACATCGCCAAGAGCACCGCCACAACCACCAAGGTCAGATCAAAGAAAACCTGAAAAAGAGTACGTCGATGCAAATAGTGGCTGAATAGTTTGATCACTTTGTAACGAAATAAGTACGGTAGTCAATGGTACACGGTTGCTGGTGATGGAACCACCTATGCTTGTGCGGAAAAAGGCTTGTTGCTATCAAAATTCAGTGAATTTGTTCACGCCTGTGGTTTTTTATCGCCATAACCTGCCAAAGCGCAAAGGAAAAGCAGACTAAAAAACAAAAAACCAATTCGCGGCGCGTCCAGCACGCTGCTGACGGTTCCAGCCAAGGCGCAACCCAAAACCGATGCTGCGAGGTATGGCACCAATGAGGTTTGCCGGGCACCTTGCCGCTGGGAATGAGTGGCTGGTTTTGCCGATGTCACCGAAAGCCCGGGTTGTTGCCTGTAGCAAAGCCACAAACAATGCACTGCCCATGCGTATAGCCAAAGAACTGTGCCCAACCCCAGCCAGCCCCGTTCAATCAATAACTCAAGATAGAGGTTATCGATGTGCCAGGGTATGTAATAACTACCCGCACCTGCCAGCCAATGCGCCATTGCGGGTGAAAAGTTGGCATTTTGCAGCGGAAGTTGTCCACCCGGTGCCCACAATTGGACACTCCCGATATCAATCGCCTGCCCTGCATCCACCACGGACAACGACAAACTGCTGCTGCGCAGTAAAACCCCCTGAACGGGAAGGTTTTGGTAAGGCCGCAAGCCTACCCGCACGGTTTGCCAGGCACCCCTACCGGCAGGCGCACCCGCCTGAGCCACCAGCGGCAGCACCTTGACCGCCTGGAGATGGCAATTGCCTTCGTAAATGAGGTGTTTTTCGCAGAGTTTGATCAGCAAGGTGGCCGGCCCGTTTTTTTGCTTGGGCCCCGCGTCAAAATTCAAAGGTTGAAGCGGTGTCACACGCAATTGCAGGACAACACCAAAAAACGCCGCCTGCCCTCGGGGCGAATCAGCCCGCTTGGGCAACTGCAATTGAAGTGTGCCGAGCCGCTGGTTCACCGAAAACAGGCCGCCCAGTTGCGCTTGGGTGGCGGGCCCAGACAAACGCAAAAAAGACTTGCCCGCTTGGCCACCCATGGGAGGGTCCGCCAAAACCTGCGCCCGGCCTGAGAACTCGGTCGGTATCTCGTCTTGCGTGTCGGCCTGTTGAGTATCGGCATTTTGGCTTTTGGCCTCTTGCATGTGCCCCTGCGCCGCATATCGGGCGGGCAAACGGCCCAGGCCAATGCCCCACATCTGCTCTGCCGGGGTTTGTACCAGCGCCAAACCGCGCTGCCAGTGTTTGACGCGCTGCACCAGGTCGGTTTCAGAGTCGGCCAAACGTTCGCGCATATAGGTACCGCCCACCACCACGGTAAGCAATTCGGCCATCAGCACCAGTACCAAAGCCAACCCGGCCCGGCCGCGCCACTTCACCTGCGCCAAGGATTGGGTGAGCGCCGCCCACCATTGCTGATGCCGTGCGAGCCACCGGCCGACCACCAATAACAAGAGTGGCACCAACACCGCCCCGTAAACGCCCCTGGAGAAGGTCGTCAGAACGGCATACAAGGCCAACACCACCAGGCTGGCTGCTGCCAGCCACGGCACAGGCCGCTTTTGGGCC
>JANOVW010000430.1:0-1826 GCA_031417575.1 Rhodoferax sp.
TTTCATGAACCACGTTGATCAAAACCTGACCTGTGACGTACTGGTCATCGGTTCCGGCGCTGCCGGGCTGGCCTGCGCCATCACCGCCAAAAGCCGGGGACTGAACGTTGTGGTGATCGAAAAAGAGCCTGTGTTTGGCGGCACCACGGCACTCTCGGGCGGGGTGTTGTGGGTACCGGGCAATTCAGTCAGCCAATGCTTTGGCCAGAAAGACTCACGCGAAGCGGCCGAGCGTTTCATGCAGTTTGAAACCGGCCCGTTTTATGACGCAACGGCGGTAAAAGCTTTTCTGGACAACGGCCCGGCCATGGTGGATTTTTTTCACCACAAAACCGCTATGCAATTCGTGCCGACGCTCTACCCCGATTACCACCCCGACTCGCCCGGCGGCGTGCAAGGCGGCGCGGGCAGCGGGCGTTCCATCTTGGCGGCGCCGTATGACATCCGCCAACTCGGCTCCAACATGGCGCGGCTCAAACCGCCACTCAAAACCATCACCTTCATCGGCATGATGTTCAATTCATCCAATGCCGATCTGAAACATTTCTTTGAATTTACGCGCTCGTTCACCTCGGCGGTGTATGTGGCCAAACGGCTGGTGAACCACATCAAGGAACTCTTGCTCTACCGCCGCGCCATCAACGTGACCAGTGGCAACGCGTCGGCCGGTCGGTTGGCGCAAAGCGCGTTTGACTTGAAGATTCCGCTCTACACCGATAGCCCTGCCAAAAAGATGCTGATGGACGGTGCGCGCTGTGTGGGCGCGCAGGTGTCATCACCCGCAGGCAATTTCACCATTCACGCCCAACACGGCGTGGTGCTGGCCTGCGGCGGTTTTCCACATGACGTGAAACGCATCGCGCAGGCCTACGCGCATGTGGCGCGAGATGCAGGCAATGCACAAGCCCACGTGTCGCCCACGCCCGAGAGCAACACCGGCGACGGCCTGGCCATGGCCGAGGCCGTTGGTGGCAATGCCGACATCCGTTTTGAAGACAGTGCGGCGTGGATGCCGGTGTCGCTGGTGCCTGGCCAGCAAGGCCCGCATGACAGCAAACCGTATGGCATCTTTCCGCACCTTCTGGACCGTTACAAGCCCGGCGTGATTGGTGTGCTGAAAAACGGTCAACGCTTCACCAACGAATCCAATTCATACCACGACGTGGGCGCAGCCATGGTGCGCGCGTGCGCGAAGCTCGATGCCACAAAATACGGTGTGGAAACCGCGATGTGGCTCATTGCTGACGCCGCCACCGTGGCCAAATTTGGCCTGGGCTACGCCAAGCCCGCGCCCATGCCGCTGTGGCCGCACGTCAAGAGCGGTTACTTGATCAAAGGCAACAGCTTGCAAGAGCTGGCCGCCAACGCCGGGCTGGACCCAGCAGGCCTGCAAGCCACCGTGGCTGAATTCAACCAAGGCGCAACCCAGGGTCAAGACCCAGCCTTTGGCCGCGGCACCACCGCCTTCAACCGCTACCTGGCCGACCCGAACCATCAACCCAACCCCTGCGTAGCCCCCATCATCAATGGCCCGTTCTACGCGTTGAAACTGGTGATGGGCGACCTGGGCAGCTTCGACGGCCTGCAAACCAGCGTAGTGGGCGAGGTGCTCAAACGCGACGGCTCCCCCATCGCCGGCCTCTACGCCGTGGGCAACGACCGCGCCAGCATCATGGGCGGCAACTACCCCGGCGCCGGCATCACGCATGGGCCAAACATGACGTTTGGGTATGTCACGGGGAATCATTTGGCAGATATCGCGGGCGGCCGCATAGTGGGGGCCAGCGGATCGGCCGATGCCAGTTGATGAAAAATGACAAATAATT
>JANOVW010000431.1:0-8205 GCA_031417575.1 Rhodoferax sp.
GCCCACATCCGCCCCGGCGATGAAGGTTTTGCCTTCACAAATCAGCACCACGGCCTTCACCCCCGGCAAGGCATTGGCCTGGCGCATGCCCAGCGACAAGCCATCTCGCACACCCGCAGACAGCGCATTGACGGGTGGTGAATTAAGTGTCAAAACGGCAATTTCGCCGTCTTGGGTGAGGGTGGTGACGTCGTTGATGGTGATCATGGTGGTCGAATGGCTGGTGAGCAAGTGGGTGAGTAAACCTGTTTTGGCGTGCCGTTCAGGACGCTTTTTTGGGGTGCAAACAACGCAGTCCGTTAGGTTAACGCATTCGGGCTGGTGGGCCGGGCAAACTGGCGACAGGACCTCCCGCATCCGCCTGGGGCCCGCTCTGGCGCTTGGTAGGTGGGTTTGCGTTTGGTTTGCGTTTTTGAGGGTTTTAGGAACAGTACCGTGCCGTAACAGATGGCGTGCCTGTATCGACAACTGCCGTTGACACGCGCGCCCAAGGCAAACAGCTATTTGATAACCCCCAAGCAGTGCAACAGCGAGGGCGGCTGCGGGAGGTAAAGGAGCTGCGCTCACCGTTTTGGCCAGGCGAATGGCGCTTTAAACGCGGCGGGTGACACGGACGCAGCCGCCCTCGATGTTGCGCTGCGTTCTACATAAAGACAACGAACCGACCGCGACAACCTTGGGGTTAGCTAATCACGTGGCCCTACAAGCAACCGTGACGAACTGCCCCAGGACGTACAGGCCCTCAAAAGGATATGCTTTGACCCATCATCAGGAGATGTCTATGCCCGCAACCACACAAGCTGTATCCCAAACGCCCATTGCCCAACCGCTCGCGCCTGCGGGTGTGCCGGTATTGGATGTTGACCCGTTCAGCATCGAATTTTTGACCAACCCCTACCCAGGGCACGAGCGAATTCGCGAAGCGGGTGCCGTGGTCTGGCTGCCGCAGTATGCGATTTATGTAACCGCCCGCCATGCGCAGGTGCGCGAGGTGCTGATGCGCCATGAAACCTACATCTCCAGCGCAGGTGTCGGCCTGGCCAACTTCAACAAAGAGCCGCCGTTCCGCCCCAAAAGCCTGATTCTCGAAGCCGACCCACCCAGCCATACACGGGCGCGCAACATCCTGGCGCGTATTCTCTCGCCCCGCGTGGTGGTGCAAATCCGCGAGGCTTTCACGGCGGATGCCCACCGCATGGTCGACGCCATGGTGACGCGAGCCGCGCAGGGCCAGGTGGTAGATGCGGTGAAAGAACTCTGCGAGCCTTACCCGCTCAAGGTTTTTCCCGACGCGGTGGGCCTGGAAGCTGTTGGACGCGAAAACCTGCTGTTATATGGCGACATGATCTTCAACTCATTTGGGCCAGGCACCGAACTGTTTTTGAATGCCGCGCAGCGCGTGAAACCGGTCACCGCCTGGATCATGGAGCACTGCCAACGCGGCCACTTGCGCCCCGGTGGTTTTGGCGACCTGATTTATCAGGCGGCCGACGCCGGTGAAATCACGCACGACGAAGCGCCGATGCTGGTGCGCTCTTTCCTCTCGGCCGGGGTAGACACCACCGTGAACGGCCTGGGAAACGCCTTGTTGTGCCTGGCGCAAAACCCGGAGCAATTTGCCAAACTGCGGGCCAACCCCGGTCTGGCCCGCAATGCATTTGAAGAATCGATCCGGGTTGAATCCAGCGTTCAAACCTTCTTTCGCACCACCAATGCCGATGTGACGCTGGCCGACGTGCGCATCCCCGAAGGCAACAAGGTGCTGGCACTCTTGGGTGCCGCGAACCGTGACCCGCGCCAGTGGGCCGACACGGCGCGTTTTGACATCGAACGCAAAACCGGTGGCCATGTCGGTTTTGGCGTGGGCATCCACGGCTGTGTGGGCCAAGTGGTAGCCCGGCTGGAAGGCGAGATTGTGTTGACCACGCTCGCCGAGCGTGTCAAATCCATTGCGCTGGCAGGAGAACCGGTGCGGCGGCTGAACAATACGCTGCGGGCTCTGGCCAGTTTGCCGTTGCGATTGGTTCCGGCTTGATGGGTTTTGGCCCTGGTCTATGACCCCGGTTTTCGGGCAACCGGCAGCCCTGCATTCAATGGGGCCAGCAAAGTTCGCTTAGCGTGGTGATAGCGCGATGGGACCGGGCATTGGGGCAGAAGGCGTCGCGGTAGCGAGCTTCATACACCTCGAAAAATTCCGCGACCACCCTTAGAGTCATTTCGGCACGAATTTTTAGTTTCGCTAGCAAGCCCTGCCCGCGAGTGTTTCTGCCCCAAAACCGCAGCACATTGCGCTGTTGCCGCGCGGAGGTTGATACGGCACCACAACTCAGCAAGATAGCCAAAACTCGTGATCTCACCTTCTTATATTTAAATACAGCAATTGTCTAAAATAAAAAAGCGTTATACTTCAAGTAATAATTGCATTATTAGCTATATTAAATATAACAAATTAGATTTAAAATTATTAAAATGAAAAACAGGTATAAAAATAAATAGATTATTGGTGTTACATCACAACCGGCTCCGCCTCCAGCCGAATACCAAACCGTTCGTACACGCTGGTCTGAATGGCCCGGGCCAGGGTCATCACCTCGCCGCCCGTTGCGCCTTGGTGATCGGTTGGCCCGTTGCCGCGGTTCACCAATACCAAGGCCTGTTTTTCGTACACCCCGGCCTGCCCGATCGATTTACCCTTCCAGCCACAGGCATCGATCAGCCACCCTGCCGCCAGCTTGACGGAGCCATCCGCCAACTTGTAGTGCACGATGCGCGGATCCCGGGCGATGATGTCGGCGCATTGTTCTTTGCTGACCGTCGGGTTCTTGAAAAAACTGCCGGCGTTGCCGATCACCGCCGGATCGGGCAGTTTGGCGCGGCGTATCTCGCACACCCACTCAAAAATTTGCTGCGCCGTGGGCGACGCAATCCCCAATGCCGTTTGTTTGCGGGCCAAATCGGCATAACCCAACTCGGGTTTCCAGGCCTTGGGCAGGTTGAACCGCACAGCGGTAATCAAGGCTCGCCCGGCCAAACCCAGGCCCCTTACCAAGCCTTCCACGTAATCCGGGTTTGTCGCGTTTTCTGCTTTTGTCGACGCTGGTGCATGTTTAAAGACCGAATCGCGGTACCCAAATCCACATTGGGCGGCATTCAGCGTAAACGCCTGGCCGGTTTGCAAATCCACCGCGTCCAGCGACTCAAAGCGGTCTTGCAGCTCAACCCCGTAAGCGCCGATGTTTTGCACCGGTGCACCGCCCACGGTGCCCGGGATCAGCGCCAGGTTTTCCAGGCCAGGGTAACCGTGCGCGAGCGTCCAGGCCACCAGGTCATGCCAGCCTTCCCCGGCGGCGGCTTCTACCACCCAGGCCTTGGCCGTTTCGTGCACCAAGCCTATTCCTTTGAGCTCGACCTTCAGCACCAGTGGCTTCACATCGCCCGTTAGCACCAAATTGCTGCCCCCACCCAACACAAAAGGGGGCAGCGGCGTCCCGCCGGGGGCCTGCCGAACCGCTTGTAAAGCCTCTTGCAAAACTGCCAGGCTGGTCACCCGCACCAGCGCCTGCGCCTTCGCAACGATGTGAAAGGTGTTGAACGGCTGTAACGGAACGTTTTTCTCGACTAACATTCATGAATTGTCGCCGACGAAAGGTGGCGGGGCTTGCGCAGGTTTGTCGCAAATCCCGCGCCAAAACAGCCTTTTGATTCGGCGTTGAACCGCCTCTGGAGCCCTAAAGTGCCGTCTTTTGATACTGTCTGTGAAGCCAACCTGGTTGAAGTGAAAAATGCCGTGGAAAACACCGCCAAGGAAATTGGCACGCGTTTTGACTTCAAGGGCACGGCAGCCGCCATCGAACTGAAAGAGAAAGACATCACCTTGCATGGCGATGCTGAATTCCAGTTGGCGCAGGTGGAAGACATCTTGCGCAACAAGCTGACCAAACGCAATGTAGACGTGCGGTTTCTGGACAAAGGCGACGTGCAAAAGGTGGGTGGCGACAAGGTCAAGCAGGTCATCAAGGTGCGCAACGGCATTGAATCCGACACCGCCAAAAAAATCCAGCGGCTCATCAAAGACAGCAAAATCAAAGTGCAGGCGGCCATCCAGGGAGACGCAATCCGCGTGACCGGCGCCAAACGCGATGATTTGCAGGCTGCCATGGCGATGGTGCGCAAAGAGATCGTTGATATTCCGGTGAGCTTCAACAACTTCCGCGATTGAGGCTTTTGGGCACTTGCCGTTTGCCATTTGCTTGCCTGCCTACTGAACTGAACTGAACCCATCTTTTTCGTGATTCGCTTTGTTTTTTTCACCTTGGCCACGTTATTGGCCGCCTCGGGCAATGGTTTCGCCCAATCGGTGGCGTTGGCCGGGCTGATGGGCGGCAAGGCATTGATGGTGGTGGAAGGCGGAAAACCCAAGCTGCTGTCGGTCGGCGAGAGCCACCAAGGCGTGAAGCTGATGTCGGTGCAAGACGACCGGGCGACTGTTTTGGTGGCCGGTGCCACCTACACGATGCGCTTGGGTGATGCGCCAGCAGGCGTTCGCAACGGTACCGGCCAGGGCGGTGGCAGCAGCGGCGTAGCCCCTACCAACCAAACCATTGTGTTGCCGGTAGGCACTGGTGGGCATTTTTATTCCAAGGCGTTTATCAACGGGAAAGCGGTGCAGGTGCTGGTCGATACCGGTGCAACAGCGGTTGCGCTGGGAGCCGATGAAGCGCAGCGCCTGGGGCTTGATTTCAAGGCCGGCACGCCGGTGCGGGTGGCCACGGCGAATGGCCCGGCGCAGGCTTGGCGCATCAAATTGTCGTCCTTGCGAATGGGCGACGTCGAGCTCTACGACGTCGATGCCGTTGTCACCGCCAGTTACATGCCCATGGTATTGTTGGGCAACAGTTTTCTCTCGCGTTTCCAGATGACGCGCACCAATGACCAGATGGTATTGGTCAAGCGTTTTTAGACATCGGCAAGATCACCCGTGACCGTCCACAACGAAACCGAATACGAAGACCTGCTGGGTTTGTGGTCTGACTTGGAAGCCGGTTTGGGCATGGTGCTGACGAACTCCGGCAACGTCCTTGAATTTTCGGCACGTGTCACGCAATATGACCGCTGGATGCAAGACCTGCTCAAGCGCGACGAAGACCTGGGCCTGTACCTTTTGTTTCAGTTGGCAACCAATTCGCCAGTGGGTTACAGCGCCTCGCATTCGCTGGTGAGCGCGGTGTTGTGCCATTTGCTGGCGGCAGACCTGCAACTGGCGCTGCATGAGCGCAACAGCCTGGTGAGCGCTGCTCTCACCATGAACATCGCCATGACGACGCTGCAGGATCAGTTGGCGACCCAGGCCGAACGCCCTTCCATCGGGCAGCTCGACCAGATTAAATGGCACACCACCAAAGGCAGCCTGATGCTGGCCAACCTGGGCATCCTGGATTCGTTGTGGCTGGATATCGTGACCCTGCACCACGACGAAAAAACCGACCAAGGCGACCTGCACACTGCCCTGCCCAATTACCGCTTGGGGCGCGTCCTTCGCATGGTGGATCGTTACGCCGCCATGATCTCGCCACGCCAGTCGCGCACCGGGCGCAGCACAGCCGAGTCGATCCGGGCTATCGTCAACGCCAACACCGAACACATCGGTGATGTGGGTCACGCGCTGATCCGCGTGATTGGCCTGTACCCGCCAGGCACCTACGTACGCCTGGAAAACGGTGCTATCGCCGTGGTGATGCGCCGCTCCGGCGTGCCCAACCTGCCACACGTGGCGCTGGTGATGGACGAACACGGCGAAACGGTGCCGCAGCCGCGCCTTTACCGCACAGCAGAAGGCGCATCCATTCAGTCGGCCTTGGCCGCTTCGGCGGTGCGTTTGCAACTGAACCATCACCTGGTCTTGCAGCTCAGCGCCAAAGTGGCAGCGCAACGCATCTAACCGCTTTTTTGGGTCTGGCTCAGCCAGTTTTGGCCGCTTTGGCTCCCAGCTTCGATTCCGTGCCCTTGATCAATCGGGAAATGTTGAGCGCGTGGCGCCAGATCAGCAACGCGCCCATGACCACCAACGCGGCAAAAATCGCCTTGTGAAAATACCAGCCGACGCCGCTGCCGAACAGGTAGGCCACTGGCGCAAAAACAGCGGCCACCAACGATGCCAATGACGAATACCTGAAAAACAGCGCGATCAGCGCCCAGGAAACCACCGCCGCCAACCCCAGGCCCCAATGGAACCCGACCAACACGCCCAATGCTGTGGCCACGCCTTTGCCGCCTTCAAACCGGAAAAAAACCGGAAACAAATGCCCCAAAAAAGCCGCCAGGCCAACCAGCGCCAGGGTACCTTCTGCCAAGCCATAGGGTTTGCCAAACCAGCCCACCAGCGCCACCGGCAGCCAGCCCTTGAGGGCATCCAGCAACAACGTCGTAACCGCCGCTGCCTTGGAGCCCGATCGCAGAACATTGGTGGCCCCGGGGTTTTTACTGCCGTAAGTGCGCGGGTCGTTCAGGCCCATCACGCGGCTGACGATCACCGCGAATGACAAAGAACCCATCAAATAGGCGACCAGCGTGACCCCCAATACTGTCAAATAAGCCGAAAATTCAGTCATGGTGAGAATCTATGAATAAAAACAGAATATTGTTCAGATAATAATTGCACTATAAGCTATATTAAGTATAGCTAATTTCTGGTTCAAAGCGTACCACGAAACCTGCCACCCAACCCATTCGGGCCTTTCACATCCCTGCAACTGCAAACACTTCCATGCCTGCCTCAATCGCATCCACGAATGCCAACGCGCCCCACCCTGTGCCAGACCAACAAGGGGTCAACCTGTTTCAGGCCGATACTGATTTCAAAGCCCTGCTGCAGGTTTATTTGCCGCCCGATTTGTACGCCCATCTGCTGCCACACCTGCATCAGTTGGGCGCGTTGGCTGGCGGGCCGCTGGAGCTGCTGGCCCTGACGGCTGATAAAAATCCGCCCGTGCTGGAGCACCGCAGCCGCACCGGTGTCGACGTCCAGCGCATCATCAAACACCCCGCCTATGTTGAACTGGAGCGGGTGGCGTTCAGCCAGTTTGGCCTGGCAGCGGCCTCGCACCGCGCAGGGGTGCTGGGTTGGCCGGCGCCCCTGCCGCCGCTGGCCAAATATGCGTTGACCTATTTGTATGTCCAGGCGGAATTTGGCGTGTGTTGCCCCTTGTCGATGACCGATTCACTCACCCGCACCTTGCGTAAATTTGCGTCACCTGCGCTGGTAGAGAAATACCTGGCGCAACTCACCACACAAGATTTTGACCAACTCTACCAAGGCGCCATGTTCATGACCGAGCAGGCGGCTGGCTCCGACGTAGCGGCCACCCAAACCCGCGCTGTGCCGCATGAAGACGGTGTGCCCGGCACCTTCCGGCTGTATGGCGACAAATGGTTTTGCTCCAATGCCGATGCCGAATTGGCCATGGTGCTGGCGCGGCCTGAAAGTGGTGCGGACGACTGTGCAGAAGGCAATGGCGCTGTTGCTGGCATGAAAGGCCTGTCGCTTTTTCTGCTGCCGCGCCACTTGGACAATGGCCATGAAAACGCTTTTCGTATCGTGCGCCTCAAAGAAAAACTGGGCACCCGCTCCATGGCCAGTGGCGAAATCAAGCTTGAAGGTGCATTGGCCTACCTGGTTGGCGAACCGGGCCGGGGGTTTGTCCAAATGGCCGACATGATCAACAACTCGCGCCTCTCCAACGGGGTTCGGGCGGCAGGCCTGATGCGCCGCGCCCTGACCGAAGCCCTTTTCATCGCCCGCGAACGCACCGCCTTCGGCAAACGCCTGACCGACATGCCGCTGATGCGCCGCCAACTTCTCAAGATGACGCTGCCCACCGAGCAGGCCCGCAGCATGATGCTGCAAACCGCCCAGGCCCTGCATGCGGCTGACCAGGGTGACAAAACGGCCTACGCCCTCACCCGCATCCTGACTCCCCTCATCAAGTTCCGCGCCTGCCGCGATGCCCGCAAGGTGACCGGCGACGCCATGGAAGTGCGCGGTGGTTGCGGATACATCGAAGATTTCAGTGATGCCCGCCTGTTGCGCGACGCACACCTGGGCTCGATTTGGGAAGGCACCAGCAATATTGTCGCCCTGGACGTGATTCGCGCCATCAACCGCGAAGGGTCGCTGCCATTACTAAAGTCACATCTCGCAAATCTGCT
>JANOVW010000432.1:0-1900 GCA_031417575.1 Rhodoferax sp.
AAACCTGTTTGACCCGGCCAAAGGCCAACAGGTGGTGGTGGTCACCTTCATCGCCTTGCTGGAGCTGGCCAAGGAGATTTTGGTCGAAATCACCCAAGCCGAGGCATTTGCGCCGATTTACGTACGGCTGGCCTTTACGCCGTCGGCATGAGACTATTTTTCAAGCCACCTGCGTGAATCGACAGGTCATGTCGATGGCCTGACAGAACGACTCAAACGCGGTCGAACCCACTGTAAAACCGCCACCTGCACCCACAACAAAACACCAATCGCCACATACGGCAAAGCCGGTGCCACGTGATAAAGACTGGTCGAAACAATGGGCGCCACCACCATGCCCATGGCCTGCGCGGTTGTAATGGCCGCGGCGGCACCCCCTTGTTCATGCGGCTTCACGCTTAGCGAAGCCAGCGTCTGGAAAGCCGGAAACACCAGGCCCATGCCAAACCCCGAGCTAAAAAACCCCAGCACCATCAGCCACGGGTTGGCCAAAAAGGGCGTGCTGGCAAAGGCCACGCCAGCGATCAGGCTACCCGCTTTGAGCATGTTGAGCGGTTGCCACTTGAAGCGACGCACAAAGGCGCCCGACACCAGCAAAGCCACACCCACGGCCGACAACATGGCCCCGGCGAGCGTGGCGGCCTGACGCGTGTCGACCTTGAAAGTGTCTTGCACCAAAAACCCGGTGTTGATTTGCGCCGACATCACACAAAACAAGGCGATCAAGGCACTCGTGGTCGCCAGGCGCACACGTGTATCGAACACGCTCAACGGCACACGGGCCTGGGTGTGAACAGCCAAAGGCAGCGGCTTGAGCACCCGGCTTGCCAACACCCAGGCAACGATGGCCGTCAGCAAACCAAAAGCGATGGGCAAGGCCAAATGAAAACCCGACAACAGCGCCGCTGACGCCGGCCCCAAAATCATGCCAAAGGCCGAGCCCATACCCAGGGCCGCCATACCGGGGCCGCGCTCGGCGGGTGTGGTGGCCTGCCCCACGTAGGCCGCACTGGCAATTGGAATGGCACCGTAAAAAAACGAAACGGCACAGCGCACGGGCAAGATCAGCGCGAAGGTATAAGCCGGGCTCCACCAGCGCGCCAGGCTGCCATACAACACCAGTACCAACAGCACAAACAGCAGCGCGAAACCGGTCATGGCCAGCCTCATCACGTGTTGCGGGCCTTGCCGGTCAATGCGCCGCCCCCAGGGTTTGGCACCCACCATCCACATCAGCCCAGCCACCGTCACAATCGCCCCCGCCTGCCATTCAGCCCACCCCAGTTCCCGTGAAATCGGGCCGATCAGCGCATTAAAGGCCATGAATCCCAGCATGGACAACGCCATGATGAGCACCAACGGGCGCACGCTGAAGGCAGGCAGAGCCTGCAGCGATGGCAAAGGGGCCTGCGTTGGCGGGGAATCAGAATTCATGGGCTTTTTCACAGGCGTTGGGGTACAGCCGCTGATTGTTGACTGAGCCCGCCGTTTGGACGGGCGCGGGCGAGACAGGCGCAACCCCTGGTGTACAGGCTGCGGATGGATTACGCCTCAAAACGGGCTTCGCGCGCCATCAACCGCGCCACCGCATCTTGCGGCCCGATGTACCCGTCCAGCAAAGCCACGACGGCCTGCGCTATTGGCATGTCAACACCTAGCGCATGCGCGCGCTGCACGACGGTGCGGGCGCTGTAGACACCTTCGGCCACATGGCCCAACGAAGCCACGGCTTGCTCCAGCGAGCGGCCTTGGGCCAACAGCAGCCCGATATTGCGGTTGCGACTCAAATCGCCCGTGGCGGTGAGCACCAGGTCACCCAAACCGCTCAAGCCCATGAAGGTTTCGGCCCGTGCACCCAAGGCCATGCCAAAACGGGTCATTTCGGCCAAGCCACGGGTTA
>JANOVW010000433.1:0-7868 GCA_031417575.1 Rhodoferax sp.
GGCGTGCTGCGCGTGCTGCGCGCGCTCGACGCGTGGCTGATTCGCAGTCCCGATGATCTGCACCGCATCACCTACGAATACCTGCAAGACGCGGCGGCGCATAACGTGCGTTATGCCGAATTCTTCTGGAACCCGACCGGCACCGTGCACGTCTCGGGCCTCACTTACCTGGCGGCGCAAGATGCCATCGTGCGCGCCATCCACGATGCCCAGAACGATGCCCACATCATCGGCCGCCTCATCCCCTCCATTGACCGCGAGGCCACGCCCCAGGCTGCCGTGGAGATGGTGCGCTGGATGAGCGTTTACCGTGCCGACGAAGTGATTGGCCTGGGTATTGATTACCGCGAGGTAGACCGCCCGCCCGAGCTGTTTGCCCAGGCCTATGCCGACGCGCGCAAAGCCGGTTTCAAAACCACCGCGCACGCCGGTGAATTTGGCATGCCCTGGAACAACGTTAAAACCGCGGTTGAACTTCTGCAGGTAGACCGCCTGGACCACGGCTACACCATCATCGACGCGCCAGAATTCGCGGCACAGTGCAAAGAGCGCGGCCTGGTGTTCACCGTGGTGCCCACCAACTCCTATTACCTGCGCACGCTGCCCAAAGAACGCTGGGCGCTGGACCACCCGATCCGAAAAATGCGCGAACTCGGCCTGGCCCTGCACCCCAACACCGACGACCCCACCCTGCACCATGTCACGCCAACCAGTGCCTGGCAAATGATGCACCGCGATTTCGGGTTTACTGCCGCTGACCTGCGCGACTGCATGTTCAATGGCCTGCAAGCGGCATGGGTCGATGAAACCACTCGAAAACAGTGGCAGCAAGAAGACTTAAAACAATTCGACGATTTATTGAAGTAAAACATGCACAGTAAGCTATTTAAATAATAGCAATCGTCGCTTGCGTGACGCTTGCCGCGCGGGCCATCACAGACAATCTGCCCCATGGGAACACTCTATCTGGTACGACACGGGCAGGCCTCATTTGGCGCTGATGATTACGACAACCTGAGCCCGCTGGGCCACCGGCAAAGTGAGCGCCTGGGTGAATACCTGGCGGCCAAAAATCTCACGTTTGAAGCGGTGCTGGTGGGAACGCTCAAGCGCCATACCCAAACGCTGGCAGGCCTGCAAAAGGGCATGAAGTCAAACTACCAGGCGATCGCTTGGCCCGGCTTGAACGAATATGACAGCCACGCCGTGATCAGCGCGGCGCACCCGAATCCGCTGCCCAAACCCGATACGCCCGAGTTGTACCGCAATCATTTTCGTGTTTTGCGTGACGCGCTCACGCAGTGGATGAACGGGGTGACCAGCCCGGTGGGCATGCCTACTTACCCCGATTTTCAGAAAGGCGTCACCACCGCACTCGATCAGGCGCGGCAACACCCTGACGGCAATGTGCTCATCGTCTCCAGCGGCGGCCCCATTTCCACAGCGGTCGGCCATATTCTGGGCACCACGCCAGAAATGACGATTGAACTGAACCTGCGCATCCGCAACACCTCGATCACCGAATTCAGCATCAGCCCCAAACGCCACACGCTGGTAACCTATAACACCCTGCCGCATCTGGACGACGCAGCGTATGCCGATTGGGTGACCTACTCCTGACATCTTCTTTCACATCGCCGATGGATACCATGCACATTCAACTTGTTCTCAATGGCCAGTCCCGCCAGGCCAACGTCGAAGCGCGCACCCTGCTGGCCGATTTGATTCGCGATGTTTTTGGCCTGACCGGCACCCACGTTGGCTGCGACACCAGCCAGTGTGGATGCTGCACCGTACTGCTTGACGGCGTTGCTGTGAAATCCTGCACCGTATTGGCGGCTCAAGCCCACGGTCGACAGGTCACCACCATTGAAGGCCTGGCCGATCCACAGTCTGGCCAATTGCATCCGGTTCAAACGGCATTTGCCGAATGCCACGGCCTGCAATGCGGTTTTTGCACACCGGGCATGGTGATGGCAACGGTCAGCTTGTTGAAATTTCAGCCCCAACCCAACCCGGCGCAAATTGAAGAAGGCTTGTCTGGCAATTTGTGCCGATGCACCGGGTACATCAACATTGCCAAAGCAGTCACCCAAGCGGCGGCTGTTCTCAGCGCCACCTCTGGAGCGTCAACATGAGTGTCAGCAGCCATGCGCGTCGGGAAGACCATGCTCTGGTGACAGGCCAAGGGCGTTTTACGGCCGATCAGCAATATCCCGACATGCTGCATGCGTTTGTGATTCGCTCCATGCATGCGCATGCACGGATCACCCAGCTCGACCTTTCAAAGGTCGCCACGGCACCCGGGGTGCACTGGGTGGCGACTGCCGTTGAAGCCCGTCAATTGGGAGCCAAAGACCTGCCGAACGCGGTGACAGTTGACGACATCCATGGCAAGCCGCAAACCGTGGTGCGCATGCCGGTTTTGGCGCACGACACCGTTCATTTTGTTGGGCAACCCATCGCCATGGTGTTCGCGGAATCGGCCCAACTGGCCCAAGATGCTGCCGAGTTGGCAGACATTGAATTCGAACCTTTGCCCGTGGCCGCCACCGTGCAGGCTGCGCTGGCGGTGGGTTGCGTTCAATTACACCCCCAGGCACCGGGCAACCTGTCAGTGCGGTTTGCCAACGGTGATCGGGTTGCGACTGACGCTGCATTTGCTGCGGCTCGCCACGTCAGCCGGGTTTGTGTGACCAGCCAGCGCCTGATTGGCATGCCCATGGAGCCGAGGGCCGTCGTGGTTGCACATGATGAAACCACGGGCAAAACCCGGATTCACACGCCCACCCAGGGCATATTGGGCATGCAAGGCTTTCTCGCTGCCACCACCGGCATTGATGCCGCGCAACTTCAGGTGGCTCCACAGGATGTGGGTGGCTCCTTCGGCCTGCGCGGAACGCCCTATAGCGAACACGTGCTGCTGGTGTTGGCATCCCGCAAGTTGGGTCGGCCTGTGCGTTGGGTCGGCTCGCGCAGCGAGGTTTTTCTCAGTGATTGGCATGGCCGGGCGCTGGTGCTCGACAGCGAAGTGGCGCTGGATGCCGACGGTCGCATTCTGGCCATGCGTTTTCATGACCAAACCGATGTCGGCGCGTACAACTGCTACTTCAGCACCTTCATCGGCACCAAGAACCTGAGTGTCACCATGGGCGGCGTCTACAAAGTACCCGCGCTTTATATGGAGTCCGAGGTGGTGTTTACCAACACGGTGCCGGTTTCCGCTTACCGGGGTGCCGGGCGCCCCGACATCGCCTATGCCATTGAGCGTCTGATCGATTTTGCAGCGCATGCGCATGGTTTTGACCCGATAGCCCTGCGGCGCATCAACTTTATCCCGCCGGCCGAATTTCCGTACCGCACCGCCAATGGCACGGTGTACGACACATGTGATTTCGCAACGGTCATGGATCGGGCCTTGCAGTTGGCCGACTATTCCGGGTTCGAAAAAAGGCGCGCCATGTCATCGGCCAGCCAAAAATTGCGGGGCATTGGTTTGGCAACCTACCTGGAAGCATCCGGCGCGGGTAGCGCACCCAAGGACGAGGTTCAAGCCGAATTTTCTGCCGATGGCACCTTGTCTGTCTATGGCGTGACGGGGGCTTCGGGTCAAGGGCACGAAACCTCTTTTGGCCACATCATTGAATCGAACTTGGGCTTGCCGGCCAACCGCGTTCGTTACTTCGCGGGCGACCCGGCCAAAAGCATGGTGGGCAACGGCACAGGCGGCTCACGCACACTGTACGGCGCAGGCAGCGCCATCAAGGCACTGTGTTTGCAAATTATTTCTCTGGCCACGCCACTCGTCGCAAAAACCTGGCGTTGCGAATTGGCCGAAGTCGTTTTTTCAGCGGGCGTTTGGCAACGGCTTGGCAGCGGAAAAGAAACGTTGTCGTTGACACAACTCTTGACAACACTGAACGCCGAAGAATTGAAGTCTCTGGCCGCTACGGGCGAAGCCCGGTCAGGCTCAACGTTTCCCAACGGTTGCCATATTGCAGAAATTGAAATCGATCCTGCCACGGGCGAGACTGAGGTCGTAAATTACACCGCCGTCGACGACTTGGGGGTCGTGATTTCACCGCAACTGGTGGAAGGACAGGTGCATGGCGGCGTGGTGCAAGGCTGGGGGCAGGCCTTTTGTGAATCAGTGGTGTATGACGCCCAAGGCCAATTGTTGTCGGGCTCCTTGATGGATTACGCCTTGCCGCGCCTGGGCTGCGTACCCACGCTGGTGCGGGAGACCCTTGCCGTGACCACTGACCTCAACCTGCTGGGAGCCAAGGGTGTCGGCGAATCAGGCTGCACGGGTTCGCTGCCGGCATTCGCCAATGCCATGATGTGTGCACTGCGGCCAATGGGCATCCACGCGATGGACATGCCGTTTACTTCGGCCAAAGTGTGGGCGGCGATTGCAGCTGCGCGCAAGGTGTGATGGCCGGCCATCGATTGCATGCTGAAGACATCCACCTAAAACTCAAAGGAAAAACTTGTTGCCCCACCGCCTTCGCGTTTTCTTGACTGTTTCGTCGTTGAGCCTCGCGTTCTGCGCGGGCGCGCAGGACTACCCCGCACGCCCCATCACGATGGTGATGCCTTACGCACCCGGCGGGCCAGGCGACGCCATCACGCGCCTCTTTGCCGGCACGATGCAAAAGACCCTGGGCCAACAAATCGTGGTGGACAACCCGGCGGGCGCCTCTGGCTCGATCGGCACCGCCAAAGTGGCGCGCTCCAAAGCAGACGGCTACACGCTGTTGATGATCCATGTCAGCCACGCCACCAACCTGGCCATGTTCAAGAGCCTGCCCTACCACCCGGTGGACGATTTCGAGCCGATTGGCCAGGCCACCATGGGCCCCATGGTGGTGCTCGCGCGCAACGAGTTCCCCGTCAAAAACCTGCCGGACTTCGTCGCCTACCTGAAGGCGAACCAGAGCAAAGTCAGCCTCGCACATGCGGGCGTAGGCTCGGCCTCACACCTGTGCGGCCTGATGTTGATGAGCGCCCTGAAAGTCAAACTCAACGAGATCCCCTACAAAGGCACCGGTCCCGCGCTGAACGACCTGATGGGCGGCCAGGTTGATATCTTGTGTGACCAAACCTCAGGCACTGTGCCTGCTGTCAAAGGGGGCAAGATCAAGGCCATTGCCGCTGCCGGCACGGCGCGGCTACCGCAGCTGCCTGAAGTCCCGACCATCGCGGAAGCTGGGGTGGATGGTTTTGACATCAGCATCTCGTTCGGCCTGTACGCCCCCAAAGGCACACCAAAACAAGCGCTGGACAAACTCACCGACGCCCTGCAAAAAGCCGTAGCCGACCCCGACCTGCGCTCCCGCCTGGACAACATGGGCGTCGCCGCCGTGAGCCCCGACCGCGCCCGCCCCGAAGCGCTGCGTGCGCATTTGAAGCGGGAGATTGACACCTTGGGCGGGCTGCTGGTGAAGGCGGGAGTACAGCCGGATTGAGGGGTGGACGATGAGGCTATAGCCACACCCCGCTGCGCGGCATTTGAATCTGGTTGCTCGGGTTGCTGCTCGGCAAGAACGCCTCCAACGCGAAGCTCAGCACGCTGATGAAGATGCTGGCAAAAAATGCCGCCCAAAAACCCGACAACTTGAACCCTTTCACCAGCCACGCCACCAACTGAATCATCAGCGCATTGATCACCAGCAGGAAGAGGCCAAAGGTGATGAAAGTGAGCGGCAAGGTCAGCACGATCAGCAGCGGCTTGACGATGGCATTGGCAAAACCCAGCAGCAGCGCCGAAAGGATCAGCGCGCCTGTGCTGGCGAATTTGACGCCGCGAAAGACGTGGCTGGCGATCCAGAGGGACAGGGCCGTGACGGCCCATTGGAACAAGAAAACGGTGAAATTGTCGAACATCGGCTGGCTCTGGGTTGCTCAGTAAACGCCAATGTTACGTGTTTAGCCCACCGCCCCTCAGCGGCTCAGCCATTTCAACAGCTCATTCACCACTGTGGCACGCTCATACTGCACCCAGTGCCCCGCCCCCGGAACGATGTGCGTCTCGCCGTTCACGCGGCCTTCGCCCAAGGTGCGGGCGGCCTGCTCGGGCACTGCTGTCACGTCATGCTCGCCCCAGGCCAGCAGCAGCGGGCCCGAGTATTGCGCGAGCGCGGTTGCCAGCCCGCCTGCGTGGGAGATGGCTTTGCTGTAGAAGCGGGTGCTCAAACAGGCGGCGGTGTGGATGCGCAACGCCTCCTCATCAATGCTATCGGGAGCGTGCAACATATGCAGACCCAGGTTGTGGCGCATCACCTGCGCCAACGCTGCCACATCACCGGAATCTTTCGCGGCGCGCCACGATACCAGCTCGCCTGCTGGGCGACGCGGGCCACCGTGGCCACCAGGGCCGAGCAGTGCCATGCGCTCGATGTGCGGGCGCTGCTTCGCCAGTGTGGCGGCGACCAGGCCGCCGAACGAAAAGCCGGCCAGTCGGATGGGTGTAGTGGCACCGAGCAACGGGTCCATTGTGGCCTGGAGCAGATTGACAAGCGACGCCAGCGTGGGTTCGGCAGGCCCGTCCGAATCGCCATAACCTGGCATGTCGGGCACCCATACCGTAAAACGCCCGGCCAGGGCTTCGATGTTTCGCGCCCAATGCTGCCAGCTGCCATGGCCGCCATGCAACAGGACCAAAGGCGGGCCATCGCCCACCTGATGCCATGCGACTTGGCGGCCCTCATGCACCGGTCGGTGCAGCACCTCTATCGATTCAAATGACGTTGGAGCTCGGGACAAAGCCCCCGTGTTTTCTGTAGAAACTTCCATGACCGAAGCCTATCACGCCGCCCTGCAAGCAGTGGCTGCGATACCGGTCATACTTGTCCCGATGCGCCATTTGAAACATACCAAGGCACCACCTGCTGGAGCATCTGATTGACCAATCTGCGCAACAATGTTCCCCTCATCACCTGTGAACATGGCGGTCGGGTAGTACCCACCGAGTACACAGCCCTTTTTTCAGGCCAGCAGGCGGTTTTGGACAGCCACCGTGGCTGGGACCCCGGCGCTCTGGCCTTGGGTGAAAAAATGGCTGATGCCTTGGGCGTGCCGTTGTACGCAGCCACCACCACCCGATTGTTGGTCGAACTGAACCGGTCGATCGGGCACCCTCAACTGTTTTCGGAATTCACGCGCGGGTTGCCTCCCGCGCAGCGCCAGCAGATCGTCCTGCATCACTACCGGCCGCACCGTGATGCGGTTGAAGGTGCCATTGCAGGCCGCATCGCGGCAGGGTACCGGGTGATCCACATCGCCTCGCACAGTTTCACACCGGTTCTGGATGGCGTGGAACGGTCTGCTGATGTCGCCTGGCTGTATGACCCGCGGCGCGCCGGTGAGAAAACCTTTGCAGCCGCCTGGTTGAAGGATTTTGCCCAGCGCGCGCCTGCCCTGCGCCTGCGGCGCAACTACCCCTACCAAGGCCGGGATGACGGCCTGATGACGGTACTCAGAAAACGCTTTGCCGACGAAACCTACGTCGGCATAGAACTGGAGGTGAACCAGCGCTTTGCACTGGCTGGTGGTGCCGCGTGGACCAGGCTGCAGAAAGAAGTGACCAGGTCATTCGCGGCGACATTGATGCAATCAGCTTGAGACAACGTCCGCTTCATCGGCCCAAACCCTGAAGCTCACCAGCGTATTCACCCCAAAGGTGCTGGCCAACGCGACATCGCAGGCATCCCGTCCCCGGGCCATCAAGACACGGCCTATGCGCGGCGTGTTGTTGCGGGCATCAAAGGTATACCAGCTATCGCCCAGAAAAGCTTCGAACCAGCCGGCAAAATCCATCGGGCCGGGAATCGCCGGAATACGGATGTCCCCCAGATAACCGGTGCAAT
>JANOVW010000434.1:0-1582 GCA_031417575.1 Rhodoferax sp.
CGTCCTTTTTGGGGCTTTGGTTGTAGGGGAAGTGATTTCCAGTACCGCGTCATCGGCCGCGGCCTGATCGCCATCGTAGCTGGTAAAGTGAATTCGGGGTTTGTGGCATGTGGTTCCACGCCCCGCAAACGATCACCCGATGAAAAAACCCGTCATCTTCCTCACCCACGGCCCCGAAGCCCTGCCCAACTACTACGGCCCGCGCGCTTTGGCGGGCTTGCAGGCATTGGGGCAAGTGGTGCACAACCCGACTGACGCCGATTTGAGCGCCCGCCAACTGGCTGACCTGGCCCAGGGCTGCGACTTCATCGTCAGTTTTCGGGCGCACCCAGGCCACGCCGATTTGCTGAACGCCCTGCCCGACCTCAAGGCCTTTTGCCGCTGCGCCATCGACATCCGCAACGTGGATGTATCCGTGGCCACGTCACTGGGTATTTTGGTAACCCAAGCCAGCGCCGGGTTTTTGACCTCGGTGTCTGAATGGATCATTGGCGCAATGATTGATGTGAGCCGGGGCATCACCACCGGCACGCTGGCCTACCGCGAGGGCAGAATCTGGAACGCCACCATGGGCCGCGAATTGCGCGGCTCCACGCTGGGGCTGATCGGTTTTGGGCAAATATCGCGCACACTGGCACCCATCGCCCGCGCCATGGGCATGACGGTTTTGATTCATGACCCGTATGCCACATTTACCGCTGCCGATGGCCAAAACACCAGCCTGGGCAATTTGCTGGCGGAATCTGATTACGTGGTGCCGCTAGCCGTCGCCACTGAAGCCACCGAAAACCTGATGAACGCCGCCGCCTTTGCGGCCATGAAATCAGGCGCGTTTTTCATCAACGCCTCGCGCGGTAATCTGGTCGATGAAACCGCCCTGCTGACCGCCCTGAACAGCGGCCGCCTGGCCGGTTGCGCCCTGGATGTCGGCCGCGCGCCAGACCAACAACCCACCCTGCAACTGGCCCAACACCCGTTGGTGATAGCCACCCCCCACGTCGCCGGCCTCACCCGCCCCGCCACCGAGCACCAGGCCATGGACACCGTGCGCCAGCTGGGCGATTTGATGCACGGCAGGTTGCCCGTGGGCTGCGTCAACCCGCAGGCCGATACCCGTTTGCGGGCCTGGCTGTTACGCGCCTGACCCACCCCACAGGAGCCCCACCATGATCTGCGATTGCCACATTCACCTGTTTGAAGACCACTACCCGCTGGCTGCTACCGCCACCTTCAAACCACCCGTGGCCCCGTTGGCCGCCTACCAGCAGGTGCAAGCAGAGCTGGGGCTGCAACGCGTGGTGATCGTGCAACCCACCGGCTACGGGTTTGACAACACCTGCACGCTGGACGGTTTGCGCCGCCTGGGCAAAACCCGCACACGGGCGGTGGTGGTGGTCGAACCCTCAATTTCCGACGCGCAATTGCAGTCGCTCGATGCCCAAGGCGTTTGCGGCATCCGATTCATGCTGGTACCCGGTGCCGGTGGCGTGCTGGATTGGGACGTCTTGGCCGCTTTTGGGCCCCGGCTGGCAGCGCTGAACTGGTGCGCCAACCTGCAAATAGACGGGCGCGATTTCCCCCG
>JANOVW010000435.1:0-2067 GCA_031417575.1 Rhodoferax sp.
GGGGCCTCCGGCGAGGATGTCGGCACCTGCACCGCCGAGGAGAGTGTCGCTGCCTGCCTCTCCGCGGAGGCGATCCTTGCCCGCTCCGCCATGTGAGCGGCCTGGTGCCCGAGGTTGATTTCGCGTTCTGCGGTTTGCATCCTGCCCGCTGAGCGCTGCGGCTTATTTCATGCCGTGTCCTACCGGCATGCCAAGCTATTTTCAGATTTCAACAACGCCCGTTGCGTGGTCAACAACGGCGCGTTTCAACCGACCTGTCCCTTCAAATTTACATCTCACAAACACACCGGAGCAATGATGAAAACCTGGATCAAAACCCTGCAAACTACAAGCGTCGCCAGCCTGGCGGCCATTGGCTTGCTGACACTGGCCCCGCTGGCCGTGGCGCAAACCTTTCCCACCAAACCGCTGAACATGATCGTCGCCTTTCCCCCCGGCGGTGGCTCCGATGTGCTGGGCCGCGTGATCGGCAAAGGCATGGCAGAAACGCTGGGCCAGCCGGTGATTGTTGAAAACGTGGTGGGCGTGGGCGGCTCTTTGGGCGTGCTCAAGGCCGCCAACGCCACCCCTGACGGTTACACCATCCTGGCGGGTTCGCCGCTGGAACTGATTTACACCCCGCTGGGCATCGCAGCCGCCAAAAACAAGCCCGAAGACATGCGCATGGCGGCCCTGGTGGGGCACACGCCGATCGGCATTGCCGTGCGCAAGGACTTGCCCGTCAACACGCTTGAAGAATTTGTCGCTTATGCCAAAAAGGCCGAGAAGCCGTTGAGTTATGGCTCAACCGGCATTGGCTCGCTTTATCACCTGATGGCCGAACGGGCCTTGCAAATTGGCGGCGCCAAAGGCCTGCACGCGCCTTATAACGGCCTGGCACCCTACCTCAAAGACCTGATGGGCGGCGTGATTGATTTTGCCGTGGTTCCCCTGGTGGGCCCGGTGCTGGGTGCGATTGATGGCGGCCAGATCAAGGCTTTGGCGGTCGCCTCGCCGCAATCGATTGCGCGTTTGCCCAAGCTGGCGCCCGCGCGCGCCACCAAAGGTTTTGAAGACTACCAGTTCAGCATCTGGATCGGCGTGCAAGCCAGCGCCAAAACGCCCGATGCGCAAGTTGCCGCCCTGCACAAAGCCGCCTACACCGCGCTGGCCAACCCCGACGTGCGCAAAACCATTGAAGGCGCCGGCACCGTGATCGCCGAACCCATGAGCCTGCAACAGCTCGACGGCTTCTACAAAAAAGAAGCCACCACGGGCTCAGCAATGGCCAAATCCATCAACCTGCAGGCGCAATAAGCCCCACCTGCCAGCGTGCAAGTTCTGCACGCTGGTTGAGCCATCTGTTAAAGACGGCCCGATGTCAAAGGGCCAGCCGTCATAGCCCCTATCAATCAATTAGCTAATTTCAATTGGCCAAAACTATAGTTTAAAACTAACATTCGTCCTGTGCTGATTGAAAAGCCCTATCTACGGGGCCCATCAACCGGCTGAAGCGTAATTTGAACCTTGTTCGTTAACCCCCAGGAGAATGCTGATGACCACCGCAACCGCAACAACGCCCGTTCGCCCCGAGATCAAAACCATGGCCAACCTCGAATCCGCCTTTGCGGGCGAATCCATGGCGCACATCAAATACCGCTACTTTGCCAAGCTGGCCCGCGAAGCCGGTGACGAAGCCACAGCCCGCACGTTTGAAGAAACTGCCGACCAAGAGGTAATGCACGCCTTTGGCCACCTGGATTTGCTGTACCCCAAGGCCAGCATGACCCCTGCCCGTGCCTTGCAAATCGCCATTGACGGCGAAACCTACGAATACACCGAGATGTACCCCGGTTTCCGCAAAACCGCCGAAGCCGAAGGCAATGCCGCCGCTGTGGCCGAAATGGACGAGCAAATTGCCGAATCCAAAGAACACGCCGCTCAATTCGCGGCCGCTTTGGCGCAGGCCGCCGCCCTGAAAACCACGCTCGACAAGGCCCAAAAGCGCTTTGCCGCACTGGCCCGGGTAGAGGAACGCCACGCCAACCATTACAAGGCGCGGCTGGCTGCGGTAGCTGCGTAAACAGC
>JANOVW010000436.1:0-2556 GCA_031417575.1 Rhodoferax sp.
TGTGGCGCGGCGGCATAACCGAAGCTTTGCGGCGCAACCGCTTGGGGCTCGGGCGGGTTGGCGCTAGGGGCGGGCACCGATGCTTTGGCTGATGGTGATGGGGCTGGTGTAGCCGAAGGTGCTGGTGCTGCTGTTTGGGCCGTTGCAGCACCCCAACCGAGCACCATCGCTGCCAACCCGAAAGCCAACGCACGGCCAATCAGGCGCTGGGTCGTACGGCTTGAAGGTGGTGGTTTTTGAGAAAAAACGGGTGCTCTAGATATCATATATTTATTTTAAAAATATATTAAAAATAAAAAGGCAATTTTGTTCAAATATTAATTGCACAATTCGCTATTTTATTTGTAACAAAAATAAATAATATATTTATATAAAATTTATAAAAATATAAAAACAGAGCAATTTATTGCCTGAATTGGGCCACCGCACCCCATTCTTGCGGGCCAATTCGCGCCACGATCACCTTCGGGTTGTTGGGGTCGAGCACCACGGCATGCCCTTCCTGAATCTGGAAGGTGGTGGCCAGCCAGAAGATGCCGCCATGCGCCATCATGAAGTGGTTTTTGCCTGGCGCGGGGCGTTGTGCCAAAAACGCCTGCACGCGCCCTTTGATGCTCGGGTCAATCCCAAAGTCACCTTCGCCACTCAGGTCTTGCGTCGCCTGCGCGTCATCGGCAAAAAAGGCCGCCGATTGGGTGGCGCGGCAATAGCGGCTGCTCCAGGCTTTGTCCAGCGGCAGGCGGGCCAGGCGAAACTGCTCGCCTGCCACCTTCATCTCGGCTCGGCCTTCGTCTGACAACTGGCGCTGCGTGTCGCACTTGGCCAAATCGAACGTGCCGTTTTTGCGGTTGTCGCGCTCGCGCTCAATCTGGTCATACTGCGTGCGGCCATGGCGCAGGTAAATGATGTAACCTCCCTTGGCCAAAGTTTCGGCAATGGCCTTGCCCCCTTTGACCAGTGGTTCCGGGTTGGTGGCTTCGGGTGGCGGAGAGAAATTCACCTGCTGGGAAAACCCGACACTGCCTTTGCTGGGTGCGCAGGCTCCCAAAAGGGTCCCGCACAAGATCAGGCTGGTGAATGTGAAGGCCATTGAATGTACGCGGGTCATGGTGGGGGCTGAGCCTTTCACGGTTGGTGGGGGTGCTGGCAGGGCTTGGAGACAAACGCGCGCCATGAAGTTCATTTCGGCTGCCCCCAGCGTTGAAGGCGTGGCCATCCTGCATCGTCAGGATACAGGCCGTAATCGGACTTGTCGAGGCTATTGGTGCAACGCCACCACCGTTTGTTCAATGGCGCCAAACACGCTCAACCCATCGCGCCCCCTGGCCTCGATGCGGATGGTGTCCCCAAACTTCATGTAGTCGGTTTTGGGTTCGCCATCCAGAATGGTTTCCATGGCGCGTTTTTCGGCGATGCAGCTGTAGCCGTTGGGCCAGTCTTTTTTGCCGTTTACCTCGGTGCCCTTGTTGCTCACCGTGCCGCTGCCAACGATGCTGCCGGCCCGCACATTGCGGGTTTTGCAAAGGTGGGCAATGAGTTGGCCAAAGTGGAAAGTCATGCCACTGCCGGCTTCGCACAGGCCCACCGTGCGGCCATTCCATTGGCTTTGCACCGTAACGGCCAGGCGGCCCTTGCTCCATGCGCCGGGTTCACCGTCACGCCCAGGGGCAAACTCATCCAGGGTCACGGCAACCGGGCTGAAAGCGGTGGCGGGTTTGCTTTGCAAAAAGCCGAAGTTTTTGGCCAGTTCGTCGGGTACCAGGTGGCGCAGGCTCCAGTCGTTGGCCAGCATGAGGAGGCGGATGCCGTCCAGCGCGCGTTCCGCCGAGCATTGCATCGGTACGTCGCCCGTGATGCAGACCACTTCGGCTTCAAAGTCGATGCCCCAGGCTTCATTGGCAAAAGGTGCGTCCTGGCAGGGCCCCAAAAAATCATCACTGCCGCCTTGGTACATCAGCGGCTCGGTGTAGTAGTTTTCGGGTACCGGCGCATGGCGGGCCAGGCGTACCAGCTCGACGTGGTTCAGGTAGGCCGAGCCATCGACCCACTGGTGCGCCCGTGGCAGCGGGGCCATGCACATCGTGGGGTCAAACGGGAAGGCGTGGCGTGCCTTGCCGTGATTCAGGGTCTCATACAGGTCTTGCAACTGGGGGCTGATGAAGTTCCAGTCGTCCAGCACCTGCTGCAGGCGGTCCGCAATGCCCGTCGCATAATGCGCGGTGGATAAATCGCGCGAGACGACGACCAGCTGGCCGTCACGCGAACCGTCTTTGTAGGTGGCTAATTTCATGGGAAAAATTCTCGCACAGGAAGCAGGTGCCGTGGGCATGCCCCGGCGCACCTTGTTGGGCATCGGTGCGGGGGTTTTGGTGTTGCACCTGTTGGCGCTGCAGGGGGCCAGCAGCGCCATTCAGGCCAGCCAGCGCCTGTTGGGCAAGAGTTTTGTGATGCGCAATGTGGTGCTCAGTACGGTGGCGGGCACGCAGGTTGCTGCACAGGCATTGCCTGTGCCGGTTCAGGCTGCCAACTCAGTGCCAGCCGACCCCTCGCCAGCCC
>JANOVW010000437.1:0-4685 GCA_031417575.1 Rhodoferax sp.
GCAACTGGTCGGCCACGACCCGGTCGCGCAGATGCACGGCCATGGCCCGCCAGCGCAGACGCTGGAGGGTAAGGATGACTGACTGGATGCGGGCAGTAGACGAAGCGAAAAACGGGTGCATGGTGGGTATCATGCCATCGCCTCGCCAGTTTCTTGCGCCAGGCACCCGTTTTACGCTTTCGTCGGCCCTCTTCCATGCAAAAAAATTCGCCCCTTCGCGCTGCCCCACACCCTCCCAAAGCGGCGTCCATCCAGGCCATGCGCTGGCTGGCAGTGGCCAGCCTCGTCGCCCTGATTGTGTTGGGGGTGGGCTGGGAGCTGCAGTGGGCCCCCGTCAAGCCCGGCGGCTCGATGCTGGCGCTCAAGGTGTTGCCCCTGTGTTTTGCCGTGGCCGGCCTGCTCAAGCAGCGCATGTACACCTACCGCTGGCTCTCTTTGCTGGTGTGGCTGTATGCGGCTGAAGGCGCCGTGCGCGGCTATGGCGACAGGCCACCGGGCAACTGGCTGGGCTGGCTGGAAGTAGCGCTGTGCCTGGTTTTGTTTACCGCCTGCACGCTGCACATCCGGTTTCGGCAGGCATCAGCCCAAGCAACCCCAGGCCCTAACCCATGAACCGTTCTGACTTTATTCTGGCATTGCAACACATTGTGGGCCCCGAGCACGTGTTGACCGAGGGCGACCTGAGCGCCTGGGAGCGCGATTGGCGCCAGCGCAGCCAAGGCAAGGCGCTGGCCGTGGTGCGCCCCGCTTCCACGCAGGAAGTCGCTGAGGTCGTCACCCTTTGCAAAACCCACCAGGCGGCCCTGGGCCTGAGCCTGGTGCCCCAAGGCGGCAACACCGGCCTGGTGATCGGTTCCATACCCGACGCCAGTGGCACACAAATTGTGCTCAGCCTCAAACGCATGAACCAGGTGCTGGCCATCGATGCCGCCAACCTCACGATGACGCTGCAGGCTGGCTGTATCTTGCAAGACGCGCAGCAAGCGGCTGAAAAAGCCGGCTTTTTGTTCCCGCTCAGTCTGGCTGCCGAAGGCAGTTGCACGATTGGCGGCAACCTGGGCACCAATGCCGGGGGCACGCAGGTTGTGCGGTTTGGCAACACGCGCGACCTGTGCCTGGGGCTGGAAGTGGTGAACGCCCAAGGCGAGGTGTGGGAAGGCCTCTCGGGTCTGCGCAAAGACAACACCGGGTACGACCTCACGGATCTCTTTATCGGCGCAGAAGGCACCTTGGGCATCATCACCGCAGCCTGCATGAAGCTCTATCCGCAGCCCGCGGCCCAACTCACCGCTTGGGCGGCTGTGCCGTCGATGGAACACGCCGCCAGCCTGCTCGCCTTGGCCCACCAGCACTTGGGAGCGGGGCTGACCGGTTTTGAGGTCATGGGCCAGTTTGCACTCTCGCTGGTGGCGCGCCACATGCCGCAACAGCGTGTTCCGCTGTACGAAACGTCGCCCTGGTGCGTGCTGCTTGAAAACTCCGACAGTGAATCCGAACAGCACGCGCGCGGGCAATTTGAGCGCCTGCTTGAAACCGCGCTTGAACAAGGCTGTGTGACGGACGCGGTCGTGGCTGAAAACCTGAGCCAAGCCAAAGCCCTGTGGCATATCCGTGAAAGCATTCCGATGGCGCAGCCGCTGGAAGGGCCCAACATCAAACACGATGTGTCGATTGCCGTGAGCAAAATCCCCGCGTTCGTCGCGACGACCGACGCCCTGCTGGCGGCGGCATTCCCCGGCGTGCGTTTTGTCAATTTTGGGCATTTGGGTGACGGCAACCTGCACTACAACGTGCAAGCCCCGTTGGGTACCGACCAGGCCGCTTTTTTGCGGGAAAAGGAAGACGCGGTCAATACCGTGGTATTTGATTCAGTCAAGGCGTTTGGCGGCTCCATTTCGGCCGAACATGGGGTGGGCAGCATGAAGGTCGACAAACTGCCGCACCACAAGTCAGCCGTAGCGCTGGACATGATGCGCGCCATCAAACGCGGGCTGGACCCGACCAACCTGATGAACCCAGGGCGGGTGGTGCGGATTTAGAGCAGGTATAGAGCTTGCAAAACCCGAGGCCTCGGCTTGACAACACCCACGTTGAACCCGTTTCTGAGTGATGGCGATGCGGCCTTCTCGCGCGAATCTGCCAAGGCTTTGTTCACCGACTTGAACCATCGCGCCCAGCTGGCCCACATCACCTTGCGTGCCCCGCCGCCCGAGCCCAACACGTGTTGCGGACGCGGTTGCAACGGCTGCGTATGGGAAGGTTATTTTGCGGCGGTGGCGTTTTGGCAAGAAGACGCATTGCTGGCCTTCGCCGCCTCTTCCGCCTGACCTGCCGCAATCACCAGAGCAGCCCAACCAGCCAGGCCTTCGCCCTTGTCAGGTCAGCGCAAAACTGACCCGCAAAAGCTGAGATGCCTGAAGTGGTTCGTCTGCGTCGGTGACCATGTCCAGCGTCAATTGCTGGCCCACTTGACGCGCTGCTATGCCCTCGACCTTGGGCGCACCTTGCAAGTGATGCAATTGTTTCACTGTGCCGTCAGGTCCAATCACGCCAACGGCAGAACCGACACACGCGCCATCAGCGTAAGTGTTGTCCGTGTTCTCCGCCACAGCGCTGAAAGCCCAACAGCCCGCCCAGCCAGTTCCGGTGAGCGCTGCGCCATCGGTCAGGGTGAGCGGCACACCGACTACTTGGCCCAGGTCGAGTACCTGCACGCTCAGGCGCTTGGGCACCTCGGGCGTGTTGCCCAATAGCCAGCTCAGCAACGCAACCTGCTCAAAACTCACCACGGCGTTGGGCGAACCGCCCGCATTGCCGCGCTGCAAAAAATGAAAGAGGCCTTCATTGATAAAACAGCCCTCGATATTGAGCGCGCCCAGCAGGCTGCGCGGTTGGCCAGGCACGGGGCGGCCCAGCTCGGCATACAACGGCTTCAGGTCAATTTGGCAGGAACGCTCCATCACATCACCCTTGCCATCCAGCGACAAACAAACGGCCAGGCAACGGCGCGGCGTTGAGCCCGAACCCAGTGCCAATAACGCGCCAAACGGGTTCCCGGCGAAAGCCGGCAAAAAGACCAGGCTCTCCAGATCCGGTTTGGTTTTTTTACGCTCACCTTTGTCGCGCGGTAAGTCACCTTCAAACAGCCGATGCAACTGCACCGGCGTTGCAGTGCCCTCAGTCCAACTGCCCAAGTGATGTTCGTCATCGGCCACCACATACAGGCGCGCGCGCAAAAGACCAGGCACACGCACCAGGCCGCTGGCGGCACTCAGGTGCGCCTGCCCACGCGGATGCAGTTGGGGGTCAAGGTTCAAGTCACGCAGGTGCAGGGGAATGAGCATTACGCAATCTTGTCACAATGGCAGACAGATTTCGACGATTCGCCAACCGCCCTGAAAGCAAAGCCCCTTATGGAAAAAATCACCATCGACGGCATTGAAGTCCTGATTGAAGGCGAAGGCGCACACACCGTGTTGATGATCCACGGCTGGCCTGACACACGGGCTTTGTGGGACACCAGCGTGGCCGCGCTGCAAGGCCATTTCCGCTGCGTGCGCTTCACCTTGCCGGGTTATAACCTGGCCTTGCCGCCCCGAGCCACATCGGTGCATGACATGACAACTTTCATCAGCAAAGTGGTGGCCGCCGTCAGCCCGTTTGAGCCGGTTACCTTGCTCATCCACGATTGGGGTTGCTTTTTTGGCTACGAATACGCCATGCGAAACGCCGCCCGTGTGGCGCGAATTGTGGCGGTCGACATTGGCGACCACAACAGCGGCAACTTGCTGCGCTCGCTGGGTGTGGGTGCCAAATTGGCGGTGCTGTTTTACCAATTGCAACTGGCCATTGCGTGGAAGTTGGGTCAGTTGGGCATGGTGCGCGTGGCCAATGGCATGACGCGCTGGATGATTGCGGCGATGGGGCAACGCCATGACCCGCTGCAAGTCGGCTGGCAGATGAACTACCCCTACGCCATGCGCTGGTTTGGCCTGGCGGGCGGCTTCAAGGGCATCGCGCGGGTGGCACCTACCTGCCCGGTGCTCTACCTCTACGGTGAACACAAGCCGTTCATGTTCCAGTCGCCCGAATGGCTGGCCGAGATTGCAGCCCGACCTGGCAGTGAAGTGCACAGCTTCAAATCCGGCCATTGGGTCATGCTGCGCTGGCCGGTTGAGTTCACGGCCTGCGTGAAGACCTGGCTGCTGAAACAGACTGCCGGTTGAGTGCTTGGCCCGGCCAATTAGGCCGGCGCAGAACCCAGCGGGTTTGACGGCCCGTCAGCATCACAACGGCTGACCTGTAAGAACACCCTGGCCGAAGCGACCAATTCGCACGATGGACTTCAAGCATTACTTTTTGGATTTTTTGCGGCGCTCCTGCGGTTCCAGACTGTTGCTCGTTGCCCTGTTCACCGTAGTCCGGCCCGGTTGGGCGATGGGACTGAACGTCCAGCCCGCACCTGCCGCTTGCGCAGCTTTCCAGCATGACGCGTCAGCGAAAGCCATCGTGCCACCGCAGGCGGCTAACCGGTTGGCCGATAGCCAAGTGGTGCGTGGTAACCGCAATATTGCCTGGGCCTGGCTGGCATCGCCGACCAGGCGCTACCCGCATCCGGCGCTGGGGTCGACGCTACAAGCGGGCAGTTTCCACGTTTTGCTGCAACCGCAAGCGGGGTACACCCC
>JANOVW010000438.1:0-4334 GCA_031417575.1 Rhodoferax sp.
TGGCGACGACGAAGCCATGTTTTATGACCACGACTTCGTGCGCGCCCTCGAATACGGCATGCCGCCCACGGGTGGTTGTGGCGTTGGCATTGACCGCCTGATGATGCTGCTGACCGACAGCCCCAGCATCCGCGATGTGATTCTCTTCCCGGCATTGCGACGCGAAGTGGTGTAGAGCCGAAGTGCCCGTTTGCACAGGCGACGGGGAGGACCCGGGAACTGGTTTAGAGTGGAGCCATGGACTTCACCATTCCCGCCCCCATCCAGGCTTATCTGGCCGAGCTTGACGCGTTCATTGAGCGCGAGATCAAGCCGCTGGAGCAGCAAGACGACAACATCCGTTTTTTTGACCACCGCCGCGAGTTTGCGCGGACTGATTTTGATGCCGGCGGCCTGCCGCACCACGATTGGGAGGCGCTCCTGGCTGAAATGCGGCGCCGAGCCGACCTGGCGGGGCACTACCGGTACGCCCTGCCGACAGAATTTGGCGGGCAAAACGGCAGCAACCTGGCCATGGCCATCATTCGTGAACACCTGGCCGCCAAGGGTTTGGGGTTGCACAACGATTTGCAAAACGAAAGTTCCATTGTGGGCAATGCGCCAGTGGCGCTCATGCTGCGAGACTTTGGCACGCCTGCACAAAAAGAACAATTCATCCCAGGCCTGTTGGCGGGAAGCCTGCGTTTTGGCTTTGGTTTGACCGAGCCCAACCATGGCTCCGATGCCACCTGGATGGAAACCCGTGCCCACCGGGCCGCAGCAAACGCAGCCACAGGGCTTCCCGGCGGCTGGCGCATTCAGGGCGAAAAAATGTGGAACACCGGGCTGCATACGGCAACCCATGATCTGGTGTTTGCCCGCACCTCGGGCAAAGACGGCGATGCGCGTGGCATCACCTGTTTTGTCGTGCCCACCAACGCAGCCGGTTTCAAGATTGAGGAATACCTGTGGACCTTCAACATGCCGACGGACCACCCGCGCATTTCACTCACCGATGTCTGGGTGGACGACGACGCCATTTTGGGTGACCCCGACAACGGCCTGGCATTGGCGCAACATTTTGTGCATGAGAACCGCATCCGCCAGGCGGCTTCTTCGCTGGGCGCGGCGCAGTATTGCATCAACGAAAGCGTGGCCTATGCCAAGGTGCGCAAACCCTTTGGAAAACCACTGGCAGCCAACCAGGGCATCCAGTTTCCGCTGGTCGAATTGCATACCGAGGCGGCCATGCTGCGAGCCTTGATTTACCAGACCGCCTGGCGAATGGATCAGATGAGCAAACCCGAAGTGGCGCGTTTGTTGAGTGATCAGGTTTCCATGTGCAATTACCGAGCCAACCGGCTGGTGTGCGAAGCAGCTGATCGCGCCATGCAGGTGCACGGCGGCATGGGTTATTCACGTCACAAACCGTTTGAGCACATTTACCGCCACCACCGGCGTTACCGCATCACTGAAGGGTCTGAAGAAATCCAGATGCGCAACGTGGGCGGCCATCTGTTTGGCATGATCGGCAAAACTGAATAGGCCCATCCGGTTCCCTGAAAGTGCCTGCGCCGTGACCGAACCTGCCGAAACGCCCCGTGCCGCGCTACTGGAAACCGCGTTAATCGCTGCTCTGGGCTCACCGGTCGTTGTAACGGGCTTGCAGCGACTCACGGCAGGGGCCACCAAACAAACCTGGCAGGTGGCCGCCACGGTGGCTGGCAAAGCGCAATTGTTTATTCTGCAAACGCTGCCGCCGGGCCGCTTGCAGGCCCGGGCCGATGCGGATCGACCCGCAGATGCGAATGCACCGCTTCGCCCACTCTTGCAGGCCCGCACACTAACACCCGAACAAGACTCGAAAATCATGCAATTGGCGCATGCCCATGGTGTGCCCGTACCGCGCCTGGTATTGCAACTGGAACCCCGGCACGGCTTGGGACTCGGCCAGGTCACCACGTTTGTGGCCGGTGAAACATTGGCCCCCAAAATATTGCGCGAAGCCCGTTTTGACTTTGCCCGCGAGCAACTGACTGCGCAATGTGCCCAGGCAGTGGCGAACACCCACCGAATTCCAGCCGATCAAGTCGCCTTTTTGCCTGCCAAAGACGCCAACCAACAGTGGCAAGACAACCGGGCACAGGTCGATGCCCATGGCATTCGCCATGCCGCGCTGGAATGGGGCCTGCGCTGGGTTGAAGAGCGCCTGGGCGAGCACGCAAACCAGGTGCCCACACCCGTTCATGGCGATTTTCGTTTGGGCAACTTCATCGTGAATGAACAGGGCCTGGCAGCGGTGATCGACTGGGAACTGGCCCACCTGGGTGAGGCTATGCAAGACCTGGCTTGGCTTTGCCTGCGTACCTGGCGATTTGGCGGTTCGCAACCAGTTGGCGGATTTGGGCGGCGCGAAGATTTGTACGCCGCTTATGAAAAATTCAGCGGCAAACCCATCGATGAAAACCGCGTTTTTTTCTGGAAAATGGCTTGCCAGGTTCGCTGGGCCGTGATGTGCCTGGGCATGGGGCAAGGTGCGCCTGCCGCGCCTGCGCACAGCGTAAGCCTCGAACACCGCCTGATTGGCCGACGCATGGAAGAACCGCTGTGGGACATGCTGCAAATGGTGAAAACCGCAAGACTTCAGGGCGATAAGTCATGACGCAGCATCCGACAAACGCCCAATTGATGGCTGCCACGATTGAATACCTGGAAGGAATCCTGTTGCCCACCTTGTCGGGCGAACACCGCTTCAAAACCCGGCTGGCGGTGAACGCACTGAAGATACTGCAGCGCAGCCAGCTTGAAGAACACGACGACACGGCCCAGGAGAGCCCCACCCCACCGGAAGCACTGGAAACTTTGGCTGAAACGATTCGACAGAAAAAAGTTGCGCTTGAAGACCCGGTCATGCTGCTAGCGTTGGAACGGCAATTGCGGCAATCGCTACAAATTAACAATCAGAAGTGGCTAACAGGCTGAAATATTTATTTTAATAAAAATTCTGAAATAAAATTTGGATTTTTTTAACACAAAACATGCACAATTAGCTGCATAATTTAATTATTTATTGATTAAATTATATTAGTTAATTTTTTAATTTCCTCACTGAATCCTCTTTTCTAACCCTTGAAGCCAGTCGCCGTGAAGAAAATGACACAACATTGACATCTAACTTCTAAACCACCGCATCCATCACCAACTGCGTCTGCGTCACCACCGCGCACAATTTGCCCGCCTCGTTACGCACCGTGGTTTGCCACACCATCGTCGTGCGGCCTTTGTGCAAGGCAATACTTTCACCAATGACCACTGTGCCCACCTTGGCACCGGCGATGAACTTGGTGCTGCTGTCAGTCGTGGTGGTGCGTTTGCCCGGTGGCAGGTTCACGACCGTGCCTACTGCGCCCAGCGTATCGGCAAACGCCATGTAGGCACCGCCATGCAAAATGCCGCCACCGGTACAAAGGTCGGCCCGAACAGGCATTTCGGCGACGATGCGATCCGGCTCGACCACGGTCAATTTCACACCCATGAGGCCCGGAAAAATGGGGGTCAGTAATTGTTGGACGGTCTGAATATCAAGCATGGCGGGCCTTTCGATGGATGGGTCTCAGATAAGTAAAAAATTGTCCTCGAACGCGTTCAAACAGTTGCAGCTTGTTGCAACGCACGGCAAAGTTTAGGCTCTATTTTGGGGTTACATTCGGGCGTTCAAACCGATGCTCAATCGAGCAATCAAAAAGGGATCATCATTGGCATGTTCAGTTTTATCAAAGAGGCGGGTGAAAAGCTGTTTGGCAGCAAAGACGTTGAAAAAGCTGCTGAAGCCGCCGCCGCTGACCCGGCCGCACAGCCGACGCTCGACGAGCTCAATTCGGCCGCTGCCAAAGGCATCACCACTTACATCGAATCGCAAAACCTGGGCCTATCGGGTTTGTTTGTGATGTTTGATGGCGCCAGTGGCAAGGTTACCGTGCAAGGCGATGCGCCTACCCAAGAGGCGGTTGAAAAAGTTACCCTGTGCTGCGGCAACGTGGCCGGTGTGACCGAGGTCGAAAACATGCTGGTAGCCGCCGAACCCGCCGATGAATCGCAATACCATGACGTAGTGCGCGGCGACACCCTGTCGGCCATAGCCAAAACCTATTACGGCAATGCCGGCAAATACCTGGTTATTTTTGAGGCCAACAAACCCATGCTGAGCCACCCCGACAAAATTTACCCTGGGCAAAAATTGCGTATTCCGGCGCTGGCCTAACGCGCTTACCGCACACCATCCGCTTGGAGCATCCACGAATACCGCAGGGCGCGCGGTTTGCACGTTGCGGTTCGTGACCACGTACCAACGACTC
>JANOVW010000439.1:0-3544 GCA_031417575.1 Rhodoferax sp.
GCACCCAATTCAGCCCCGACTTCACGGGCTTTTTGCAGATCACGCAGCTTGACGCGCACGCCGCTTGGGCCTTCCAGACGGAATATTTTGGCGGCATCATCAACATGCAACATGGCCAGACCGGCATCGTATTCGTAGTGGCCGGAATCAAACAGGCCCACCACGGTCATTTGCTTCAGGCGTGGCACCACGCCAGCCGGCGTGACCTGGGCGCTGGGCGCAATCAGCGTGACCGAATCGCCCGTGCGCACCCCGAGTGACCGCGCCAGTTCGGCCCCCAACACGATGCCAAACTGGCCCGCCTGCAACCGCGCCAGTGATGTTTTTTGCAGCGCGGCCAGCTCTGTCACCTCAGGCTCCAACGCCGGATCTATGCCCCGAATCACGGCACCCTTGAGGTCTTCGCCCCGCCCAATCAGGCCCTGCGCGGCTATGAACGGCGCCGCGCCCATGACTTGCGGGTTGGCCTTGACTTCCGTCAGGGTTTTGGCCAGGTCCGGCAGGGCGGCACCATCGGGGGCCAGCACTTCGATGTGGGAGATCACTGACAACATCCGGGCGGTGACTTCTTTTTGAAAGCCGTTCATCACACTGAGCACGATGATGAGCGCAGCCACGCCCAACGCAATGCCGAGCATCGAGACGCCCGAAATGAATGAAATGAACCCGTTGCGTCGTGTGCTGCGGCTGGCCCGCGTGTAGCGCCAGCCAAGAATGAGTTCATAGGGAAGTTGCATAGGCGCGATTGTCGTTGATGCCCACAGGCGCCAACCCCGCTTGGCCGACAATCCCTGCAATGCACCTTTTGATCCCCTTTGCCGCTTGTCTGCCACACGATTGCCAACACGTCTGGGCCAGCCTGAATCTGCCAAACGTGACGCGATTGCTGGCAACCCTGACCCCCTTGCCGGCCGTTGAACCCACGGATTTGGGCACTGAAACCAGCTTGTCACCGCCCCATGAACGGGCGCTGGCCGAGGCCATGGGCATGGGATCGGGATCGTTCGGGCCAAAAATGCCTGGCGCCGATGGACTGCTGCCTTGGGGGGCCTTGAATGCCCACGCGCAAGGCCTAACGCTAGTGCCAGCGGCATCACCACCGCCGGCATGGGCTGTCATCACCCCCGTGAATTGGTCGGTGCAGACGGCGCACATCACCATGACAGACCCCGCCGATCTGGCCCTGGACGAAGCCGATTCCAAAACCTTGCTGTCTGCAATGCAGCCTTATTTTGCGGAAGACGGCATCACGCTTTACTTTGACGCACCGGGGCGTTGGCTGGCCAGTGGTGAGGTGTTTCGCAATTTGCCGACTGCCGCCATCGACCGTGTGATTGGCCGCAACGTGCACGATTGGCAACCCAAATCGGAGCAGGCCAAGCTGCTGCGCCGCCTGCAAAGCGAAATGCAGATGCTGCTTTACACCCACCCGGTGAATGACCAGCGCATTGCCCGGGGTTTGGACCCTGTGAATTCGTTTTGGGTCAGCGGCACGGGGGATTTGCCGACAGGGTTTGCTGGCCATGCGGGTTCTGTGGGCGGCAGCGACCTCATCGTGGCCAACCTGCTGCGTGGGCCCGCGCTGCGTGAAGACTGGGTAGCCTGGGGCCAAGCCTGGCTGGCGATTGATGCCAGCCACGGCGCAGACTTGTTGGCCGCAGTCGCCTTGGCGCGGGCCACACCTGTGCTGCCGGGTGCCGAACCCGCCTGCCGCTTGACGCTGTGTGGCGACCGCAACGCCATCACGTTTGCCAACAGCCCGCAAAATACGTGGCAGCGCCTGCGCCAACGGTTCTCAGGCCAATTGGGCCAATCGCTCATCAAAAACATCCACAATCAGCTATGAAATTGATAGTGCGTGAGGTGCCGCCTCGTACCGCCTGGGCGCTGGAACAAGCCGGCGTGCACCCGTTGCTGGCACGTTTGTACGCGGCACGTGGTGTGCAAAGCAAAACGGAACTGGACGACGGCCTGGCATTGCTGTTACCGCCCGCAACCATGAAAGGCCTGCCCGAAGCTGCCACGTTGCTGGCTGATGCCATCGCCCAAAACAAGTCGATTTGTGTTGTTGCCGATTACGACTGCGACGGCGCCACCGCGTGTGCTGTGGCGATACGCGGGCTGCGCATGCTGGGGGCCCAACGCGCGGGGTACATCGTGCCCGACCGTGTGGTGGATGGTTATGGCCTGACACCGCCTATCGCCCAGCGCGTCAAGGCCAGCGGTGCAGACTTGCTGGTAACCGTTGACAACGGCATCGCCAGTTTTGCCGGTGTAGCCGCGGCCCAAAACCTGGGTTTGCAGGTGCTGGTAACGGATCACCATCTGCCCGCGCTGGTCGACGGCACCGTGCAAATCCCCGCTGCCGACACCACCGTCAACCCCAACCAGCCGGGCTGCCCGTTTGAGAGCAAATCCATCGCCGGTGTGGGTGTCATGTTTTATGTGCTGCTGGCGCTGCGGGCCGAGTTGCGGCAACGCGGCATGTTTAGGCAGCAGGCCGCCGCGCCGGGCCGCCCCAAGCAAGGCACGGCCCCCCTGGGGGGCAGCGAACCACATGCAATGGGGAGCGTGGGGGTTCCACTCCAACCCAAGCTGGACGCCTTGTTGCCTTTGGTGGCGTTGGGCACAGTGGCCGATGTGGTCAAGCTTGACGCCAACAACCGGCGCCTGGTTGCGCAAGGCCTCAAACGCATTCGCAGCGGCGTGGTGCAGCCCGGCATAGCCGCACTGTTTACGGCAGCAAAACGCGACATGAAAGCCGCCACCACCTTCGATTTTGGTTTTGCCTTGGGCCCCCGCATCAACGCAGCGGGCCGCCTGGCCGACATGACGCTGGGCATTGAGTGTTTGCTGACGGACGATGCCGCTCGCGCGGCTGAATTGGCGCAAACGCTCGACGCCATCAACCGCCAGCGCCGCGACATCGAAGGCGACATGCGCGAACAGGCGCTGCTGGCTGCTGAGTCGTTGTTTGAAGAAGGCACCCCGCCGCCCGGTGCGATCTGCGTCTTTGACCCCGATTTTCATGAGGGTGTGGTGGGCATCGTCGCCTCACGTTTGAAGGACAAAATGCACCGCCCCGCCTTCGTGTTTGCAGCCAGCCAGGCCGAAGGCAAGGCGCATGAGCTCAAAGGGTCAGGCCGCTCCATTCCCGGCTTTCACCTGCGCGACGCGCTGGACCTGGTGGCCAAACGCCATCCTGATGTGCTGCTGCGGTTTGGCGGCCATGCCATGGCAGCCGGTTGCACGATTGAAGAGCAACATTTCGACCAGTTTGAAGCCGCCTTGACCCAAGTGGCCAATGAATGGCTGGATGCCGCCACCCTGACCCGCAGCTTGGCCACCGATGGCCCCCTGCCCGCCACTTACCGCCGGGCCGATATGGTCGATACCCTGCACCACGAGGTGTGGGGCCAGGGCTTCGCGCCGCCGGTATTCAGCGAAGAGCTGGAAGTGGTTTCGCAGCGACTGGTGGGCGAGAAACACCTGGCCTTGAAGCTCAAACACCACGGCCAGCCGGTCGATGGCATTTGGTTCAACC
>JANOVW010000440.1:0-19465 GCA_031417575.1 Rhodoferax sp.
AGAGCTGCTGAAAGTCGCACCAGATCTTTACGACGTGACTGTTTTTGGTGCCGAGCCGCATCCCAACTACAACCGCATTTTGCTCAGCCCTGTGTTGGCAGGCGAGCAAACGCTGGACGAAATCGTCTTGAACTCGTGGGATTGGTACAAAGACAACCACATTACCTTGCATGCCGGCCAAAAGGTGGTTGAGGTTGACCGGGTTAAACGCATCGTGCGCGCTGAAGATTCGCAAGGCCAAGTGACCGAGGTCGAATACGATCGTCTTTTGATGTGTACCGGCTCCAACCCGTTCATTTTGCCGATTCCGGGCAAAGACCTGAAGGGCGTGATTGCCTACCGCGACATTGCCGACACCAATGAAATGATCAGCACCGCCAAAGCCTATAAAAGGGCGGTTGTGATTGGCGGCGGCCTGCTGGGCCTAGAAGCTGCCAACGGCCTGATGCTGCGCGGCATGGAAGTCACCGTGGTTCACGTCATGCCCTGGTTGATGGAACGCCAGTTGGACGACGTTGCAGGCAAGTTGCTGCAAAAGTCATTGGAAGACCGTGGGCTGAAATTCTTGATTGGCGCACAGACCCAGGAATTGACCGGCGGTGACGATGGCCGCGTCAAATCCATCAAATTCAAGGACGACACCGAGCTGGCCACCGACCTGGTGGTCATGGCGGTTGGCATTCGGCCCAACACGGCACTGGCCGAATCTATGCGGCTGCATTGCAACAAAGGCATCGTCGTCAACGACACCATGCAAACCATCACCGATGCGCGCATTTACAGCGTGGGTGAATGTGCCGCCCACCGGGGCATTGCCTATGGTTTGGTGGCCCCATTGTTCGAGCAGGCCAAAGTGGCCGCCAACCACCTGGCGCAATTTGGCATTGGCCGCTATACCGGCTCACTCACCTCAACCAAACTCAAGGTCACGGGCATTGACCTGTTCAGCGCCGGGGAATTTCAAGGTGGCGAAGGGTGCGAAGAAATCGTGATGAGCGACCCGTTTGGTGGCGTTTACAAAAAGCTGGTGCTCAAAGACGACAAGTTGATCGGCGCTTGCCTGTACGGGGACACGGTAGACGGTAGCTGGTACTTCAAACTGCTGCGCGATGGCCGCTCGATTGCCGATATCCGCGACAAATTGATGTTTGGCGAGTCCAACATTGGCGACGTGGGCCATGAAGGCCACAGCAAAGCCGCCACTATGCCCGATGACGCTGAAGTGTGCGGTTGCAACGGCGTTTGCAAAGGCACCATCGTTAAAGCCATTCGTGAAAAAGGATTGTTTACGGTGGACGAGGTGCGCAAACACACCAAGGCCAGTGGCGGTTGCGGGTCGTGCACTGGGCTGGTTGAGCAAATTTTGATGTTCACCGCTGGAGGCGACTATTCGGCCACACCCAAAACCAAAGCCATGTGCGCCTGTACGGATCACGGCCACCAAGCGGTTCGCGACGCCATCGTCAAAAGCAAGCTGATGAGCATTGCATCTGCGCAACAGACGTTGGGTTGGAAGACCCCCAACGGCTGTTCATCTTGCCGTCCCGCATTGAACTACTACCTCATCAGCAGCTGGCCCAAAGAAGCCAAAGACGATCCGCAAAGCCGCTTCATCAACGAACGTAGCCACGCCAATATCCAGAAAGACGGCACTTACAGCGTCATCCCACGCATGTGGGGCGGCGAAACCACCGCCAGCGAACTGCGCCGCATCGCCGACGCGGTCGACAAATACAAGATACCAACCGTGAAAGTAACCGGCGGCCAACGCATCGATTTGCTGGGTGTTAAAAAAGAAGATCTGCAGGCCGTATGGAAAGACATCGGCATGCCCAGCGGGCACGCCTATGCCAAGGCGCTGCGCACCGTAAAAACCTGTGTGGGCAGCGAGTGGTGCCGGATGGGCACACAAGACAGCACCCAAATGGGCAAAGATTTGGAACGGGCCATGTGGCGCATGTACGCGCCGCACAAAGTGAAGTTTGCCGTGAGCGGCTGCCCGCGTAATTGCGCAGAGGCTGGAATCAAAGACGTGGGCATCATCGGCGTGGAGAGCGGCTGGGAGATGTACGTGGCCGGCAACGGCGGCATCAAAACCGAGGTGGCGCACTTTTTGGTCAAAGTCAAAACGCCGGCTGAGGTGCTGGAATACACCGGCGCGTTTTGTGAGTTGTACCGCCAGGAGGGTTGGTACCTGGAGCGCACCGTGCATTTTGTGAACCGCGTCGGGCTTGATTACGTGAAGAGACGCATCCTCGAAGATCACGAAGGCCGCAAAGCATTGTGGGAGCGCCTTCAATTCGCGCTGGATGGAGAACCAGACCCGTGGTTCGAATTCGACAAAGCAGCCGTGGATACGCGGCAGTTTGATGCCTTGTCAGCTTGATATTATCTATTTTTCGAATATTGAATTGAAAAAATGAATTATTGTTCATATAAAAATTGCACAATAAGCTATATTAATTATAACAAATAAGATTATAAAATGACTGATTGGAAGCGTATTTGCTTTTTAAACGACATTCCGGTGCTGGGTGCGCGCCGTGTAACGCGCGCGACCGGCATGGATGTCGCGGTGTTTCGCAACAGCGAGGACACCGTGTTTGCCCTGTTGGACCGCTGTCCGCACAAAGGCGGGCCGCTGAGTCAGGGCATCGTACACGGCACCAGTGTCGCTTGCCCGCTGCACAACTGGAACATCGGCCTGGGTGACGGCTGCGCCAAATCACCCGATGAGGGCTGCACGCCGCGTTTTGCCGTTCAGGTGCGAGATGGCACGGTTTACCTGGACGCTGCCGAACTCAAAAACCACGCGTTGGAATTCACCAAACCCGTCGCCGGTCCGCGACCCGGCGTCCACACTGCGGCGGCATGACACGTTTGCTGGTGCGCGAAACCAAAACTGAAACAAAGTCAACATGCCCTTACTGTGGCGTGGGCTGCGGCGTCGTCATTGAATCAGCGGGCGGGCAGATCACCGGTGTGCGCGGCGACCCGGATCACCCGGCCAACTTCGGGCGCTTGTGCACCAAGGGTTCTACCCTGCACCTGACGGCCACCAGCGCCGTTACCCGGCAAACCCGCCTGCTGCAACCGATGCAGCGGCTGAATCGACATTCCGAGCGGCTCCTGGGCCGGGCTGACATACCGCAGGCCCTGACATGGGATGCCGCGCTGGGCCAAGCCGCCGACAAGTTCAGCCAGATCATCCGCGCGCATGGCCCCGATGCCGTGGGTTTCTACATCTCGGGGCAATTGCTTACCGAAGACTATTACGTTTTCAACAAACTCGCCAAAGGCCTGATTGGCACCAACAACATCGATACCAACTCCCGCCTGTGCATGAGCAGCGCGGTGGCGGGCTACAAACAAACATTGGGCGCCGATGCGCCACCCGCCTGCTACGACGACGTGAACCACGCGGGCTGCATCTTTATTGTCGGCTCCAACGCAGCGTTTGCGCACCCGGTGTTGTTCCGCCGGATCGAAGACGCGAAGGCGGAAAACCCCGCCCTGAAGATCATCGTGGCTGACCCGCGCCGCACTGACACCGCGGGCATTGCCGACCTGTTTTTGCCTATCCTGCCGGGCACTGACGTGATGCTGTTCAACGGCATGTTGCACATCATGTTGTGGGAAGGCTGGGTAAACAATGCCTACATTGCAGCCCACACCAAAGGTTTCGACGCGCTCAAAAACACAGTACGCGATTGCCCACCCGACCTGGTGGCGCAAACCTGCGGCATCAGCAAGGCCGACCTGCATACCGCTGCCAAGCTGTTTGCCACCAGCGGTGCAAGCGACGCGCAGCATCGGCCCCCCACCCTCAGCTTGTATTGCCAGGGCTTGAACCAGTCCAGCAGCGGCACCGCCAAAAATGCGGCGCTCATCAACCTGCATTTGGCTACCGGGCAGATTGGCAAACCTGGTGCGGGCCCGTTTTCACTCACCGGCCAGCCCAATGCGATGGGAGGCCGCGAAGTGGGCGGCCTGGCCAACCTGCTCAGCGCCCACCGCGACATGGCCAACCCTACCCACCGCGCCGAAGTTGAAGCGCTTTGGGGGCTCGACAGACAAGGCCGCGCCGTGCCCGACAAACCTGGCAAAACGGCAGTAGAAATGTTTCAGGCCGCTGCCGACGGCGAGATCAAGGCACTTTGGATTGCCTGCACCAACCCAGCGCAGAGCATGCCCGACCAGGCCACTGTGCGTCGCGCCCTGGATCGCGCTGAATACGTTGTGGTGCAAGAGGCCTTCGCGACCGCCGCCACCTGTGCCTACGCCGATCTGCTCTTGCCCGCCTCCACCTGGGGCGAAAAAGAAGGCACGGTCACCAACAGCGAACGGCGCATCAGCCGGGTTCGGGCAGCGGTTCCCGCGCCAGGTGAAGCGCGGCATGACTGGTTGATCGCGGTTGATTTTGCCCAACGGCTGGAAGCGACTGGGGTTGCCGCGCCATCACTTTTTGACTACCCCACGCCCGAGTCAATTTGGCTCGAACACCGCGAATCCACACGCGGCCGCGACCTGGATATCACCGGCCTTTCTTACGACCTGCTGGAAGAAAAAGGCCCGCAGCAATGGCCCTTCTTCCCTGGCGCAACGCAGGGCAAACAGCGCCTGTATGAAGACGGTATCTTCCCCACGTCAGACGGCAAAGCCAACTTCGTCAACACCGCCTACCAACCGTTGGCTGAACCGCGTGAATCGCGTTACCCGTTCTCGCTGACCACTGGCCGCCTGCGTGACCAATGGCATGGTATGAGCCGCACCGGCACTTTGGGCCGCCTGTTTGGCCACGTGGCCGAACCGGTAGTGCAAATGAACCCGCAAGACATGGCGCGCCGGTTGCTCAAAGACGGCGACCTAGTGCATGTCACCAGCAAACGCGGCTCTATCGTCGTTCCGCTGCAAGGCAGCGCGGACATCGGCTTCAGCCAGGCCTTTATCGCCATGCATTGGGGCGAAGAGTATTTGAGCGGCTGCTCCAGCACCGGGCTGCCGCTGGCGGGGGTGAACGCGCTCACCACCAGCGCCTACTGCCCCAGCTCCAAACAGCCCGAGCTGAAACACGCCGCCGTCAAGATCCTGAAGGCCGACCTGCCGTGGTCGCTGCTGGGTGTGGCCTGGCTGCCGGAACAAGACGTTTTGAGTGCCCGCGCCCAGTTGGTGCATTTGATGCGGCTGTTCCCCTTCGCCAGTTGTGTGCCGTTTGCCAGCACCACAGCCCTGACCGATGTGGCCACCCAGCGCCACGGCATTCTGTTTCGCGCCGCCGCGCACGATGCCCCGCCCGATGACGTACTGGCGCAGATTGAAAAACACCTGGGTCTGGCCAGCACGGACACCATGCGTTACCAGGATAAAAGGAAAGGCCAACGTCGCGTCATGCGCATGGCCCGCCACGCGCCCATAGCCAGCGCATCTGCCGCACAGACCAGCGATTCAATTCAACTCGATGCTTTCCTGCTGGCCGGCGACACCAGCGCCGAAGCCTGGATCAAAACCCTGCTGCAAGACCAATTGCCCGCCCAAGCCTATGGCCGTCTGCTGCTGGCTCCCGGCTCCAATCCCCCGGTGGCCGTGCAGTCGCGCGGCAAGCAGGTGTGCAGTTGTTTCAACGTGGCGCAAAGCGCCATTGAGTTGCATTTGGGCCAGACATCCGGCAGCGCCGACGAGCGTTTCGCTTCGCTTCAATCGACGCTGAAATGCGGTACCAATTGCGGCTCTTGTGTGCCGGAAGTGAAGCGGCTGGTACAGACAGTATTGCCGCTCAAAGTGTCAGCCTAATTTGTTTCACAGGCACTGCGCCTATAGTGACCACCGCGACGCGTTTCACCCCCAAGCCATGGCCTGGGCACCAAATGCCAGCAGCAGGAGCCTGCAGAGAGACCTGCTTCTCAGGATTTAGGTGCCCGCAGCGCCTGGCTCAAATGATCGACCGGGTCAGCCCAATCTGAATCCTGCAGCAAAGCTTCACGCAGAAACCCAGCTTGTGCGGGTGTCCAGAAGGGCGCATCGGCAAGCTTCACGTTGTCTGCCAGCGGCGCGTGCCCCGCCAGAAAACCGGCAATGCCAGCGGCATCACAAGGCAACCCGAGCTGGGCAAAAAGCTCGCTAAATCGGTGGCTGGGGCTTTCCATATGAATCCTTGAGGTTTAAGTCCCGATTCTGCTTGAATCACCAACCCAGTTTGATGTCAAACAGGGCTTGTCAATGAATAAGCTGCTGCCCTTGCAGATACAACTGGGTTTTGAATTTCAAACCGGCTGCAGCTGAATGCCTTCATGCTCGGCCACCATTTCCAGCGCACGTTCAAACAAGGCGCGGGCTGAGCCCGAGACAGAACGCAGGTACGCGTGCAGGTGCGCGTCTTCGGCGCTTTTGTTCAGGCAATCCTGGCTGTATTGCTCAAAGCTGACCAGTTGCCCAATGATTTCGGCCACATGCCGCGGGCATTCACACAAAACGTTGGTCGAGATGCCTGCCACCCGCGCCAGAACTTCATCATCGTACTTGCGGGGTGGAATGGCCGCGCCTGGCCCAAGGGCTCCCATCGATTCCGCCGGATTCACAAAAAGCGCAGAACTGATCAGGTCTGCAAGTTCATAGTCTGACACCGGTTCCCGCCGTACCACCATGCCGGTTCGCCGCATCGCCTCAATCACCTTCTCCTGACCAAAGTTGTAGAGAACGATCGCGTGCGCGATTTTGTGGGTGTCGATCAATCGGTGCAAGTCAGCCTGCGCCAGGGCATGCAATGAATTGATACGCACGACCAGGAACTGGGGATGTTGTTGGAACACAGATGTCAAGGCTGTTTCAACATCTGCAAAGATGTCAGTCACCTCAAGGGAATGGGTCAAAAACGCCTGCTTGAATTTTTTGCTGGTCACCCGTCCTCCCAACGCAAGGCCAATCACAGCCGCTGAAACCGTCTGGGCTTCGAGGCCGCGTGCCGCGTTGTGAAGTTGAGCGTTGTTTTGATGTTGCAGCAGCCCATTGAGCACGGTCGTATCCAGCGCAGCGATGCTGCTGATGGCGTGCCCTTGTTCGGTGAGCCGCTTTAACAACGTCGCCTTGAGCACGTCACCTTCACTGTAGAGCCGATGCCCGCCCGCCGATTTGACAGGAGTGAACGTGGCGTAACGGGCCTCCCAGACCCGCAGCGTGGACGCGGGCACTGAACAGAGGGCGGCAACCGAACCGATACGGTAACCAGCAGATGTGTTTCGAATTGAATAGGTCATTTCAGCCATTTGAATAGATATTGAGTAAATTATCAAGCATATTTTTCAGTTTTGAGTAAATATTTTTGAATTTCGGACACAATATCTAGGTGAAAAACATTAATACCGATACCAACACCGTAGTAACACCGCAGAAATTGTTGGCGGCGCTACCTCGCTCCGCCGGGGCATGTGGTGCCCGACCTCGATTGAATGTGCAACGATCGTCCCGTAGGAGGCATGAATTGTGAAAGTCAGCTACATGCTTGTAAACCAGTCTGGCAAAGCCAGAAAAATACCACCCGGCGAAGCTTGGCGATGGACGCACCACGTTGAAGACGAATCTCAACTGGCCGTGGTCTTGGGCAACCTGAAGCGGGATATTCGCGACAACCGGCTAGCTCTTGCCAATTTGGTGATTGAACGCCACCGGTTGGAGCAAAATACCGTTCAAGCCCTGTCCTTTGATTACAAAGGCCCGATCATTTATGACGATGCAATTCGAGCCACGCGCATCATCAACCGTCACGCCAATCCTGCGAATGAATCAGCCGACTCGATCTAGGCCGGAACCACAGCCGCAGCCACCACCGGCTTGCAGTCTTGTGTTTTATGACGGCTCGTGTCCTTTATGCCAGCGGGAAATCGCCTTGTACCGTCGTTTGCCCGCGCTTGGCCCCATCGTCTGGGCTGACGTCACGGCAGCGGGTTTCACGGCCCCCGCCGGCACGACAACCAAGCACTTGATGGAGCGGTTTCACACCCTCACACCTGCCGGCGAGCTGGTCAGTGGTGCACGCGCTTTTGCCCACGTTTGGTCGCAGTTGCCTGGCTGGCGCATTTTGGGCTCAGTGGCACAACTGCCAGGGGTGTTGCCGCTGATGGAGATCGCTTACCGCCTGTTTTTACCGGTCCGGCCGTGGATTCAGTCCGCCTTCAAGCTTCGCAAAGGGCGTCCTGCTGACTGCCTCAAATAACCTCAATTCGTCGGCAATTGCTGACATAACCCAGGAGCTACCCATGAACATTGATACCACTTTTGCACCCGATAACCGTCGCGTCTTCATGATTCAGGCCGTCGCTGGTGCTGCAGCCCTTTGCGCAAGTTTGCCAGCTGCAGCCCAGACAATGCTGGCTGAAACAGATGCCCAGGCAACCGCGCTGGGTTACAAAGCCGATGCCACCAAGGTTGACAAAACCAAGCAAGCCAAATATGCCGCCGGACAACTCTGCAGCAACTGCGCCTTGTATCAGGCTGCCGCCGGCGCAGCGGCGGGCGGTTGTCCGTTGTTCGCAGGCAAACAAGTCGCAGGCAAAGGTTGGTGTAGCGCCTGGGCTAAAAAGGCCTGAGGCCGCGTAGCTCAGGTTCGCCTGGCTGGTGGCTTTTCAAGGTCTCCCATGCTTTTTGAGGGCAACTACAAGGCGTTGGTAATCGGTGCATCGGGCGCTATTGGCGCTGCCTTCGCCAGCGCGTTTGAGGCAGATCTGAAATGCACCGGGGTCGAGCGCATCTCGCGCTCACACAGCCCGGGCTTTGACCTGTTGGATGTATACAGCATTGCCAGAGCTGCCAAGGAGTCTCAAGGCAGCGGTCCTTACCAAGTCATCGTCGATGCCACAGGGGCTTTGACCATCGATGGTGTGGGCCCCGAAAAATCACTGAGCATGCTGCAGCCAGAAAACCTGATGCAGTCTTTCAATCTCAATGCCATTGGCCCTGCCCTGGTGCTGAAGCATTTCAGCCCCTTGCTGGCGAGGGGGCCTTGCCTTTACGCCAAAGTGTCAGCGCGTGTCGGCAGTATCACAGACAACCGAAAAGGCGGATGGTACGGCTACCGCGCATCCAAAGCGGCTCTCAACATGCTGTTGCAAACAGCCGCTATCGAACTGCAAAGAAAAAATCCCCACGTGAGAGTCGTGGCGTTGCAACCTGGCACCGTCCGGTCGGCGCTCTCCAGCCCCTTTGCCAACGGGTCTTCAGATTTGCTGGAACCAGCGCAAGCCGTGGCTGGCATGCTGGCAGCGCTTGAGCATTTGCAAGCCAAGACTGGCGCGCATTTTGTCGATCATCGCGGCCAAGAAATCCCGTGGTGAAAAATACGCAAAGGGCGGATGAGGTTCAGCACTGCGCATGACGATGATGCGCAGCTTGAACCGCAATGGCCCGGCGCGCTGGCTCGTCCAGCCGGTGCAGGTTCTTCAATTGCATCGCCATCCGCGGATTCTTTTGAAGCATCACTTCATGACGAATCAAAAAATCCCAATACAAGGTGGTGTAGGGGCAGGCGTCTGCGCCGGTTGATTGCGCCGGATCATATTTGCATCCTTGACAATGGTTGCTCATGCGCTGGATGTATTTGCCAGTGGCCACATAGGGCTTGCTAGCGATCAGGCCGCCATCGCCAAACTGGCTCATGCCCAAGGTGTTGGGCAACTCAACCCATTCCACGGCATCAACATAAACACCCAGGTACCAGGCATGCACGGATTGCGGCTTCACCCCCAGCAAGAGCGCATACAGTCCCGTTACCATCAGGCGCTGAATATGGTGGGCATAACCCGTTTCCAAAGTTTGCGTGATGGCATCTTTCAGGCAGGCCATCTCGGTTTCGCCTGTCCAATAAAAACCGGGTAATGCTTGTTGTGCGTTCAACGCATTACGCTGCAAATAGTCGGGCATCTGGGTCCAGTAAATTCCCCGCACATACTCGCGCCAGCCGAGAATTTGCCGGATAAACCCCTCCACGGCTGCCAGCGGCGCATGGCCAGCGTGATAAGCGTCTTGCGCGGCCTGTACCACTTCGCGCGGGTTCAGCAGCTTGAGATTCAGCGCGCAACTGAGGTGCGAATGGAAGAGCCAGGCCTCACCCGACCACATGGCATCTTCATACAAGCCAAACAAAGGCAGGCGACGGGCGACGAATTCACGCAATGCAACAAGCGCCTGTTCCCGCGTAACAGGCCACCCAAATTGCGTCAGCTTGCCCGGATGGCTGGCGAAACGCTGGTTGACCAACTTGATGACTTCACAGGTGATCTCGTCAGGCGCAAACCGCGTGGGCGGGGGCACGTTTTGTGGCCCTGCCTTGCCAAAGGACGCGCGATTGTCGGCGTCAAAATTCCATTTCCCACCTTCGGGCACTTTGCCATTCATCAGAATACCATGTTGTTGCCGCAACTCCCGGTACCAGTACTCCAGCCGCAATTGCTTGCGGCCGCTCATGTGGGCCACAAACTGTCGAATTGTGCTGAAAAAATGGGTGTCATCGCGCAAATCCAGCGTCAGGTTTTTGCCAGCGGCTACGGCTCTTAGGTCATGCAAAACACGCCAGTCGCCGGGCGCCGTCAGAACCAGCGCAGCCGGACGCCAATGATCGATGGCCTTGGTCAATTCCAGGTCAAGCTGACCCTGGTTGTCCGCATCGTCCAGCCGGGAATAGACCACCGGTAGCCCCCGCGCCCGCAGGTGTTCAGCAAAATGGCGCATGGCGCTCAAGAACACGGCGATGCGCTGTTTGGCTGACCAGACATGGGTAGATTCCTGCGCGACCTCGGCCATCCAGATCAGGTCTTGCGAGGCGTCAAAACCATCCAGGGCCGACGATTTCTCATCGAGCTGATCACCCAACACGATGACCAAATGACGTACTTTGGCAGGTATTGATGTAGCAACCGCAACAGCCAGTGAAGTCATTTCAACCACGGGGGGTACTTTCATTTTTTCTCCTGTGGCAGGCATCAGAACAATACAACAGTCCCTCCCAATTTTTGGCCCAGCCGCCTGAACGGGTTGCAACCTAAGAGGCGTAATCGTATGGCTAATTTCCAACGCGTATTCGATAAAGGAAATTACCCGATATCAGATTAACTGCAAACTGCAGACGCAGGGTGCGCTGAACGCCCGTGTGAACGGAGTGGTACAAATGGTGCGGAATACCAGGCCGCTACGGTTCGTATTCTTTGTTCGCACGCTTGAAATCGGCAATTTCACATTTGACGTTGGGCAACCTTTGCGTTAGATTGAATCGTTTGCCAACAATCGCCTGCCATTACGCCGCTTTCACCGCCAGTCGGAGCCCACCCATGAATATGCCCGTCGGACTTTTTGTTTTCTTTTCTGCTTTGGTGATCTGGTCGGTTTTACTGGTGGTCGGGTTCCGGCGTCGCTCCTTCGGTCTTTTTGTGGGGTTTGGCATTGTTTTTTTGCTGTTGATGAACGTTCGGTATTTGATCGAAGGCGCTCCCGCAGCCATTGCGTTTTTCATCGGAATTTATGACGTCCTGGATAACCTCGGCTTGCGCGCAGGTGAAGGTGCCGCCGCGCTCGCCACCTGCCCTGGCAACGCCTGTAGCGTGTGGGGCAACACCTATCTCACCCATCCTTCCTGGGGAACCGCGTTCCATGCCCGATTCCTGAATGGAACAGAGTTTCGGACCAATTTGCTCTATGCCCATTTGAGTTTCAACTCCGTGGTGTTTGTTTTGATGCATGTGCAACTGTGGCGCCCCGGCACGGGCAGCAATGCGGCGTGGCACAAAGCGCTCGGGCGCTTTTCATTTTTCTGCCTGACCTTGGGAACGATCAGCGCCCTTTGGCTGGCGGGGTCGCACGGCTCAGTCAGCGAGTATGGTGGCAACCTTTCGATGTACGGGTTCTGGTCGATGTCGCTTTGTGTTTACGGTTGTGCGGTTATGGGGGTGTTGGCAATTCGCAAAGGTGACAGGCTTGCGCATCGTATCTGGATGATTCGTTTTGCCGGGTCGATGTGGGGCGCGTTTTGGCTGTTCAGGGTCATGCTCTTTGTGATGGGGCCAATCCTTCGTGATTTTGAAGCAGCCAACATTTTGTTGTGTATCTGGCTCTCGGCCCCTTTGGGTATTTTGATTGCCGAAGTTGTTCGCCGGAAGCTGCTCGACACACCGCCTCCTGGTCGCCCGATGCCCACTGGTACACAGCGGGCTGCCGCCAGCACTTGAGCCGATCAGCGGCCAATCTGTGGATAGCGCATTTTTTGAAGCTGGGTAGCGTCAGCCTTAGAATTTCAGAATGGACGCGGTTGATTCAAAAACATCACGGGGCGCTGCAAATAGCATCGACGCTGCGGCCGAGCTGACACAATTTCTTGAACGACGCCGCGCTGAACCCGCCAACCGGACCACCATAGATGCCGCCATCGACACCCGTTTTGGCCGCACCCAAGCCGTGATGTTCACCGATTTGGTGGGTTTTTCGCGAACGGTGGAAGCCTTTGGCATTTTGCACTTCCTGCAACTGATTCAAGAGGCAGAAACCTTGTTTCTACCCCTGATCACCCAGTACGGCGGGCGTTGCATAAAGCGCGAAGGTGACTCATTACTGGCTTTGTTTGAGGTGCCTGCGCAAGCCCTCGCCTGTGCTTTGGCCATGAACCAAGCGACACACAAGGTCAACCCCGGGCGCAGCCCAGAGGAGCGGATCGAAGTCTGTATTGGCTTGGGTTTTGGCCGGCTGCTATGCATTGGGGAAACTGACGCTTGGGGCGCTGAATTGAACGCGGCGTCCAAGCTGGGAGAGGAAATGGCCAAGGGTGGTGAAGTGTTGGCGACCCATTTGTTCTTCGAAGCCGTTGGAAATGTGGATCCCCTCATCCATTTTGTCGAACACGGCAAGGTCTTCGGCGAGCGCAAGGCGTATCGATGGGTTGGCGGCTAGACTTGCCCTCACCTTGAAAATCTCCTACTTCCTGCAGCTGATCGGGCTGTCCGCCATTTGGGGCGCTTCGTTCATGTTTTTACGCATCGCCGCCCCGTTGCTTAGCCCCAATGTGTTGACGTCACTTCGCCTGGGCCTGGCCTCGGTCACGCTTTTCATCATCATGCGCGCGATGAAACACAGTTGGCCCACCAAACACTGGCGCGAGGTGACCGTGCTGGCCCTGCTGTCAGTGGCGTTACCGTTCATGTTGTTCAGCTGGTCGGCCTTGCATTTGCCCGCGGGTTACAGCGCTTTGCTCAACAGCACGGCCATCTTGTTTGGCACTTTCACGGCAGCCTGGATGAAAGAAGACACGCTTACGCCACGCAAGCTGCTGGGCTGCCTGTGTGGCGTGGTAGGGGTGGGCCTGATCGTCAAATTGGGGCCCGTAGAACCCACGGTTCCGGTCATTTTGGCGGCGCTGGGCTGCATCACGGCAGCGGCCTGTTTTGGAACGTCTACCTCATTCATGAAGCGGGCCCTCACGCGGATGCAGCCACTGGAGATTGCCGCCGGTGTGCACAGTATTGCCTTTTTGCTGATCTTGCCAGCCGCTGCCTGGAGCGTGCCGCAGGCCCAGTTCACCGCCACCGGTTGGGCGATTGTGATTTGGCTGGGCGTGGTGCCTTCGGGCCTGGCCTACTGGGCGCATTTGCGCATCATGGCGCACGTCACGCCAGTGGCAGCCATGACCCCGATGTTTCTGGTGCCGTTGTTTGGCGTCGCCTGGGGGCATTTATTTCTGGGCGAACCGCTGAGCTCCGGCACTTACTTGGGCGGTTCTCTGGTGTTGCTGGCCAGCGCCTTGGTCAGTGGCTTTAACCCCTGGCGCAAAGTAATGGATTTACTGGATGCCCGTCTATAACCCACTCAACGAACCCCTGCGCTTCAAAAAACCACCTCACCATGCAAACCTTGCACATTGTCTCGCCGCTGATTGAATCACGCGCCCTTTCCCGGCTATCGGGCAAAAACATTGCGCTCAAGCTTGAAGCGGTGCAGCCGCCGGGCTCGTTCAAAATTCGCGGCATCGGCCTGGCGTGCCAGGAATATGTCCAACGGGGAGCCAAACGGTTTATTTCTTCTTCCGGTGGCAACGCGGGCATTGCGGTGGCTTATGCGGGGCGGCACATGAGGGTGCCTGTCGTGGTGGTGGTGCCCGAAACCACTTCCGAGCGGGCCAAGGCGCTGATCCAGCTTGAAGGCGCGCAGGTCATCGTGCACGGCGCTACCTGGCAAGAGGCCAACGCGTTGGCAATCTCCATGGTCACACCTAGCGACGCGTTTTTGCACCCGTTTGACGACCCGTTGTTGTGGCGCGGCCACGCCAGCATGATTGATGAAGTAGCGCAAAGCGGCATGAAGCCCGACGTGGTGGTGCTGTCGGTGGGTGGCGGCGGCTTGTTATGCGGCGTGGTGGAAGGTTTGCACCGCAATGGTTGGGCCGACGTCCCCGTGATTGCGGTAGAGACTGAAGGTGCCGCTTCGTTCGCAGCCGCGGTGCAGGCGGGCCAACCTACGGAGCTGGCGGCCATCACCAGTATTGCTTCGTCACTGGGCGCCAAAAAGGTGTGTGAACAGGCGTTTGAATGGACCAAGCGCCACACGATTCACAGTGCGCTGGTGTCAGACCAGGCGGCGGTCATGGCCTGCCAACGTTTTATCGCGGACCACCGCCTGGTGGTGGAGCCTGCCTGCGGTGCGGCGCTAGCCGCGGTTTATGACCGGGTTGCTTTGCTGCAACCCTTCCAGTCGGTCCTGGTGATCGTATGCGGCGGCGTAACGGCTACTGCCGAACAATTACAACATTGGTCTGAGCAGTTGGCCTGAGCTGGCCTGCGCTGCCCAGAGCCCAGACTCCTAAGCCAGGCTGGCGGTTCGAGCCAGCCCCGCCATGAATGCCTCACACTGCCCCAACTGCGCCAAACTCACATATTCGTCGGGTTGATGCGCTTGCTCAATACTGCCGGGGCCGCAAACAACGGTGGGAATTCCCCACTGCTTGAAAAGCCCCGCTTCGGTGCCAAAAGCAACTTGGGTGACCCGGTTTTGACCCGAAAGCCGTTTCGCCAGCTGGGTCACCGCGTCGTCGGCACTGCCCAAAAAGCTGGGAACTTCGCAAATCGTCGCAAAACTGAACCCAGCCTCGGGATCAACCCGCTGCATGGCCCCTTCCAGCTGGCGGGCCTGGGCGATCAGGTCTTGCTGCATGGCCAGGGCATCGGCAGTGGGCAAGGCACGGAACTCGTAACGAAACCAGGCATCGCGCGGAACGATGTTGTCGGCAATGCCGCCCTGCATTTGCCCCACGCTGGTGGTCGAGAACGGCACGTCAAAGCCTTCATACCGCGGCTCGTTGCGCTCAAAACCTTCCCCCATGTCGCGCAATTTGCCGATCAACCGCGCCGCCATCTCGATCGCATTGACAGATTGCGGCGTTAGCGACGAATGCGCTGCCTTGCCGCGCACGCAGCACTGGTAGCGGTAGACGCCCTTGTGGGCGATGGCGGGCACCATTTGGGTGGGTTCACCCACCATGCAGGCCAGCGGCCGGATGCCCGCTTCGCGCAGGTCGGCAATCATTTCCTTCACGCCAAAACAACCGGTTTCTTCGTCGTAGGTGAAGGCAAAGTGGATGGCGTACGGCGCAGGGCTGTTCAAAAACGCTTGCGCTTGCGACAACGCGATGGCGATATAACTCTTCATGTCGGCGCTGCCCCGGCCATAGAGGCTGGGCCCGACGGCGGGATCGGCATGGTCTTTCACGGCACCACATAACGGGTCGACCGACCATTCCTGCCCAGTCCACGGCACGGTATCTGTATGGCCCGACAACACGATGCCCGCTGGCTTGCCTTCACCCAATGTGGCGAACAGGTTGGCCTTGGTTTTGTCAGCGTTGTAGGTCAGGCGGCTTTTGACGCCCAACTTGGCGAGGTGATCGCGGATGAAGTGAATGAGTTCAAGGTTGGAGTTGTCGCTGACCGTGTTCATGCGAACCAGGTTTTGCGCCAATTGAAGGGCGTTGGCAGACAGGTTGTATGGCAGCATGGCTTGATTTTGACGCAATTCAAGTTTGCCGTGATGTGTCCTTAAGCTTATAGCCAAAAAGCATCACCCTTGAATGACAATCGCCCGATGGGAATTGCCAGTTACATCAAGGAAATCGGCCGCGGCAAAGACGGCGCTCGCTCACTCAGCCGCGAACAGGCCACCGATTTGTTTGGCCAACTGCTGGATGGTGCTGTAACCGACCTGGAAATGGGCGCTTTTTGCCTGGCCATGCGCATCAAGGGCGAAACACCCCAGGAAATGGCCGGGTTTCTGGATGCGACACACCAGCGCCTGCACCGGATTCCTGAGCCGGCCAATGGCCAGGCCACCATCGTCATCCCCAGCTACAACGGGGCGCGCAAACTGCCCGTGCTGACTCCCCTGTTGGCGCTACTGCTGGCCCGTGAAGGCCTGCCGGTGCTGATTCATGGCACGGCTACCGAATCCAGCCGTGTTTTCACGTCGAAAGTGCTTGAAACGCTGGATATAAATCCACTGCAAGCTATCACTTCAATAGTAAACGGGCAGGTGCAATTTGTTCCTACTGCGGTGCTGCTGCCGGGTTTGCAGCGCTTGCTGGACGTACGCCGGGTCGTGGGGCTGCGCAACTCGGCGCACAGCGTGGTCAAGCTCATGAACCCTTGCGCCGGCAAAAGCCTGCTGGTGTCGAGCTACACCCACCCGGAATACGCGGTGTCGATGGCAGCAACTTTCGAGTTGATGCAAACCCATGCGATGCTGCTGCGCGGCACCGAAGGAGAAGCCGTGGCTGACGCGCGACGCATGCCACAAATGGACGGTTTCATTGCTGGGCACAGGGTGACACTGCAAGAAGCGCAAAGCGGCACCCTGGCAACCTTGCCTGATCTGCCCAAAAGCACAGATGCAGCGTCAACAGCAGCGTACATCAGTGAGGTGATGAACGGCACCAAAACAGTGCCTGAATCCATTGCGCGACAAGTGGAACAAATCTTGCGTTTGGTGAATACCATATGACCGAACTGCCGCCAAACCACCCAAGAGCAAACGGTCAATGCACTCTCGTGGGTGCGGGCCCCGGCGACCCGGAATTGCTCACACTCAAGGCTGTCAAGGCCATACAAGCCGCCACCGTGCTACTGGTGGACGACCTGGTGAACGATGAGATCGTGCGACTTTACGCCAACCCATCGGCGCGTATTGTTCACGTGGGTAAACGCGGCGGCTGTAAATCAACCCCGCAGGCTTTTATTGAAAAACTGATCATCTCTGCGGCGCAAGAAGGTCATCACGTGGTTCGCCTCAAGGGGGGCGACCCGTTCATTTTTGGGCGTGGCGGTGAAGAAGTCGAAGCCTTGCAAGCGGCTGGTATTCAGGTGAACGTCGTGAATGGCATCACCTCGGGGTTGGCGGCAGTCACCTCACTGGGCGTGCCGCTGACCCACCGCGATGCTGCACACGGCGTAGTGTTTGTGACGGGCCATGCCAAGCCGGGTGACGCCGGGCCGGATTGGCAGGCGCTGGCGGCCACCGCGCGGCAAGCCAAATTGACGCTGGTAATTTATATGGGTGTCAGCGGGATCGACAAAATTCAACAGGATCTGTTGGTGGGTTTGCCACGCGACACACCCGCAGCGGTGATACAAAACGCCACCTTGCCCACACAGCGGCACATCATCACGTGCCTGGGCGATTTAGCCCACGCGGTAGCCCGCGAACACCTTGTGAGCCCCTGCGTGATGGTCGTGGGCAATGTCGTCAAGGGCGTCCAAGCCGCCGCAGGCTTCGCCGAACCGGCATCCCAAACCGTCCAAAAATCTGCCTGAGGTTCAACCTAGGATTTGGAAATAGGCCGGGAATGTACCGGTAGCAGGCTAATGGCCGCCAGTTACCCGGCGCCAGACAGGTTCTGCGCCAAAATCAGGGTCTATGGAAACTGTCCAACACTACGATGCCGTCATCATTGGCGCAGGCGCTGCCGGGCTGTTTTGCGCAGGTATTGCAGGTCAACGCGGCCTGAAAGTTCTGTTGCTTGACCACAGCCCCAAAATTGCCGAAAAAATCCGCATTTCAGGCGGTGGGCGGGCCAACTTCACCAACCGCGACGTGGGTGCAGCCCAATTCATCAGCAACAACGCCAACTTTTGCCGCTCGGCGTTGAGCCGTTATACCCCCCAACACTTTATGGCCCTGATGCAGCAGCACGGCATCGCCTTCCATGAAAAGCACAAAGGCCAATTGTTCTGCGACAGATCGGCAGAAGACCTGATTCAGATGCTTTTGGACGAGTGCAGCAAGGGAAGTGTCATGATAATAAATAATACAGAGATACTTTCACTGGAAAAAAATCACAATAGTTACATAGATAATTGCACAAGTAGCTATTTAATTAATATTAAAAATGATTTAAATAAAATACAAATTTCATCAAATTCTGTTGTAGTCGCAACAGGTGGGCTCTCTATCCCCAAAATTGGTGCCAGCGATTTTGGCTACCGCCTGGCGCGCCAGTTTGGGCTGAATACGGTGGCACAACGCCCGGCGCTGGTGCCGCTCACCTTTGATGGCGAAAGCTGGGCCCCTTATGCTTCATTGGCCGGTTTGGCACTGCCCGTCCACATCGAAACGGGCAGCAAAAAAACCAAAACAAGCTTCGCTGAAGACTTGTTGTTTACCCATCGGGGATTAAGCGGGCCAGCCGTTTTGCAGATTTCGAGTTATTGGGTACCGGGAACACCCATCCGCATCAATTTGGCACCTCAAGTCGACCTGGCTGCCCATTTGCTGAACGCCAAGGCCACGTCCAAAAAACGCATCGTCAACGAACTGGCCAGCTTGGTGCCCACCCGCCTGGCCGAAGCCTGGGTGGCGCAAGATGTGGCATGGCAGCGCCCCATCAATGAAGCCTCTGACAAGGCGCTGCTGCTGCTGGCCGAGCGCCTGAGCCGCTGGGAAATCACACCCACTGGCACCGAGGGCTACAAAAAAGCCGAGGTAACGGCAGGTGGCGTTGACACCCGTGAACTCAGCAGCCAAACCATGGAATCGCGTGTTCCCGGCTTGTATTTCATTGGCGAAGTGGTCGATGTGACCGGTTGGCTGGGCGGCTATAACTTCCAATGGGCCTGGGCCAGCGCTTTCGCGTGCGCCCAAGCCCTGAAAACTGCGCCTGTATCCGCGGGGTTTGTACCTGCTGGCGACATCGTTTAGGTTCGGGCTATAATGCTTGGCTTTACTGGCTTACCCCCACGGCCTGCACTATCCGAAGTGGGGGAACACCGCTAGAGCGCACCAACAGGCCTGATCTTCCTGTTTTTGCACACTGCATCCATTCAGAAATTTTTGACGTAATGACCAACATCCGTGTAAAAGAAAACGAGCCGTTTGACGTGGCGCTGCGCCGCTTCAAGCGCACCATTGAAAAACTGGGTTTGCTCACCGACCTGCGCGCCCGCGAGTTTTACGAAAA
>JANOVW010000441.1:0-2055 GCA_031417575.1 Rhodoferax sp.
CGGCCTGCGCGGTTTGGTGAAATTGCTGGCCATGTTGCCCATGGCGGTGCCGGGGCTGGTGCTGGGCTTGGGTTACATCTTCTTCTTCAACGCTGCCGACAACCCGCTCAACGGGCTGTACCACACGGTGACCCTGCTGACGCTGTGCACCATCGTGCATTTCTACACCACCGGGCACCTCACGGCGGTAACCGCGCTGAAAAGCCTGGACGCCGAGTTTGAAGCCGTCAGCGCCTCGCTCAAGGTGCCGTTCTACAAAACCTTTTGGCGCGTCACGCTGCCCATTTGTACGCCTGCACTCATTGATATCGCACGGTATTTCTTCATCAACGCGATGACCACGATATCTGCCGTGGTGTTCCTTTATTCGCCCGATACCAAGGTTGCCTCGATCGCCATCCTGAACCTGGATGAAGCCGGTGAAATCGGTGCCGCCGCGGCCATGGCGGTCTTGATCGGGTTGGCCTCTACTGTGGCAACATTGCTATTTATGCTTTTGGGCTGGTTTGTGAACAAACGCACTCAAGCATGGCGGGTGGTTTCGCGCTGATTCGGCATGAGCATTTCCAGAAATTCAATTTTAGGGATGCAGTGCAAGGCGCAAACCACAGCAATACGTCCGTATTGCGAGGATTTGCAACGCAGCAATGCGCCCTAACATTGGATTTATGGAATTGCTCATATGGACCGCGACAAAATTCTTTTAACCCCTGGCCCGCTGACGACCACGTTGCGCACCAAACTCGCCATGCTCAAAGATTGGGGCAGCTGGGACGCCGAGTTCAACGCCGTCACCGCCAGCATCCGCAAAAGCCTGCTGAACGTTATCCACGGGGCAGACACCCATGTGGTGGTGCCCTTGCAAGGCAGCGGCACCTTCAGCGTGGAAGCTGCAGTGGCCACGTTGGTGCCGGCAGAAGGCCATTTGCTGGTGCTCGATAACGGGGCCTATTGCAAACGCGCTGCCAAACTCGCCACCATGATGGGCCGCCGCTGCACGCTGATGCCGTTTGATGAGGCGCAGGCGGTGTCACCGTCTGTGGTCGATCAAAAACTAAGCGCAGACGCCTCCATCACCCATGTGGTGCTGATCCACTGCGAAACCGGCGCGGGCGTGCTGAACCCGCTCAAGGCCGTTGCCGATGTGTGTGAACGCCAAGGCAAGGGCCTGATCGTTGATGCCATGAGTTCATTTGCCGCCATTGAAATCGACGCCCGGACCACCCGCTTTGATGCGCTCGTCGCGGCCAGCGGCAAATGCCTCGAAGGTGTGCCCGGTATGGGTTTTGTGTTCATACGCAAGGCCATATTGCAGGCTTGTGAGGGCCGCAGCCCTTCGCTGGCGATGGATTTATACGACCAATACCAGTACATGGAGAAAACCACGCAATGGCGCTTCACGCCGCCCACACATGTGGTGGTGGCCCTGCACGAAGCCATTGCCCAGTTTGAAGCCGAAGGCGGCCAGCCTGCAAGGTTGGCGCGGTATACGCAAAACTGCCAGACGCTGATCAAAGGTATGGCGGCGCTGGGTTTCAAGCCCTTTTTGGACGCATCCGTCCAGGCCCCAATCATTGTCACCTTTCACGGCCCGGCCGATCCGCGTTACGACTTCAAAACGTTTTATGCCGCCGCGCGTGCGCGCGGTTTTGTGTTGTACCCGGGCAAACTCACCCAGATCGAAACTTTTCGGGTGGGTTGTATCGGCGCCATTGGCCCGCTTGAAATCGAGCAGGCCGTGTATGCGGTCTCACAGGTATTGCAAGACATGGGCATAACATCGGCGGCACCTGTGCACTAAGGCTGGCAATCGAATCCCCGAAAGGAACAGTCATGGCGACCCGAACCACAAACGCACCCCAGGGCAAGATACACCCCAGCATCACAGCGATCGAAAAATCCGGTGCCGCCAAAGTCAAGGTGGCCGTTACCGACATGGATGGCATTTTGCGCGGCAAATACCTGCACCGTGACAAGTTCCTTGGTGCGGCTGAAACCTTCCCTAAAGGTGGCTTCGGTTTTTGCGACGTGGTGTTGGGCTGGGACATGATGGAC
>JANOVW010000442.1:0-19253 GCA_031417575.1 Rhodoferax sp.
CCAGCACGCACTGCTTGGAATTGTGCGGCGTGAATTCGGGCGTCCAGGCCTGGTAGCGCGCCACATTGAGTTCAGACAGGTTGCGGCTCAGGTCCATCAACTTCGATACTTGGCGCCACGATTTTTTGCGCAAGGCCTTGACCAGCGGTTCAGCCTGTTTCACGAAGAGCGGCTGCGTGTGCGGCAGGTGCAGCGCAGGGGTTTCGTAGTCCAGGGATTTGGCGGGAGAAATGACAAACAACATGCGGCAAATGGAAAGGGCTCCCCGGGACTGCCCGGCAAATCCTGATTATCGAACGAAGTGGACTATTTCAGGTCGCCCGCCAGCGACGCCAGGGCGTTTCAGTCGAAGGGCACCGTCCAATTGAGTGATTCAATGCGTTAAATCGAGTTTAACTATTAATTTTACGATTTCGATGCGCAAAATATATTAAAACCTGGCTGAGTCCAACAGTGCGTGAATTTCAATGGAACTGCCAATTCGTAGGAGAATCCGGGCAATGATTTGTCTTTGAAGCAGCCAGGAGAATGCCATGTCCGCGGTCTTGAAAAACGATCCCACAAAAATGATTCAAAGCGCTGCGCCCACTGCTGCAAATTTGCCGCCGCCGGCACCGATCCACCAGTTGCACCACTTCGCCTACCGCTGCGTGGACGCCGAAGCGACACGGCATTTTTACGAAGACATTCTGGGCCTGCCGCTGTACCACATCATCCAAAGTGACATCGTACCCAGCACCGGTGAATATTGTCCTTACACGCACCTGTTTTTCCGCCTTCAGGACGGTTCCTTCATCGCCTTTTTTGACCTCGGCGACGATGTCGGCGCATTACCCTCGCCCAATACACCCGCCTGGGTCAACCACATCTCGTTTCGCGTCGACAGCGTGCAGGCACTGATCGACATGAAGACCCGGCTGGAGGCTCGCAACCAGGAGGTGATCGGTGTTGTTGACCATCACATTTTCAAGAGCATCTACTTTTTCGACCCAAACGGCATCCGGCTGGAACTCACAGCGCAATTGGCCGACGAATTCCAGATGTTGCAGGAGAGCAAAACGGCGCACAAGCAACTTGGCGAATGGACGGCACGCAAAGTTCAGTGGCGCGCCGACCGTGCCGCCGGACGCGACACCGCACCTCTGAAACCGCAACACAACGACCGGCCGGATTTGGTGGAGCCGGTTAAGGCGTGACGCGGGTGACCACGCCTTGAACGACAAGCCGGGACTGCGCGGCGGCAACTTTGGCGCATCGCAGCCGGCTGCGTACCGCCAGGTCGATTTCACCAATGGCTACGAATTCACCCAGGGCACGGCCTATGTGTTGCCGCAATACCCGTTTGTGGCGCCTCCTGAACTTCGATCGGGTCAGGCGTCACTCCATCCCATCGTCATCGTCGGCGGCGGCATCACCGGTCTCACGTTGGCGTGTTGCCTGGCGCGGCTGGGGGTGGCCGCCGTGCTGTTGGATGAGGACAATACCGTTGGCGTGAAAGGGGCCTCCTCCCGCGGCATCTGTTACACGCAGAAGTCGCTGGAAATTTTCCACAAACTCGGCATTTATGATCGCATTGCCGCCAAGGGAACCCAGTGGAGTGTGGGGCGCACATTCGCCGGCAGCGACGAGGTGTATTCGTTTGACTTGAGCCAGCAGGGGCTCAACAACCTCTCCGCGCAGCCTGCGTTCATCAACATCCAGCAGTTCTACATTGAAGGATTTCTGGTCGAACGCACCTTGCAATTGGGGCACGTGGATTTGCGCTGGCAGTCCCGCGTGATTGGGTTTGAGCAAAGCGGGGCCAGCGCCACATTGACCGTCGAGACTCCCGAAGGCGACTACCAGCTCCAGGCTGACCACGTGATCGATGCCACCGGGTCGCACAGCCCGTTTTACCAATGGACCGGCGCCACGATGCAAACCAAAAAGGGCGACGACCGCTGGTGTATCGCCGATGTGCGTTTTCCCAAACACCCGCCGACCGAGCGCCATACCTGGATCGAAGCGCCCTTCAATGAAAACCGCGCTGTGTGGCAACACAAGATGGCCGACGAAGTCTGGCGCATTGATTACCAGATGGCCCCCAATGCCGACCCCGCTTACGTAAGCCGCGAGGACGTGGTGCGGGCGCGCCTGCAACGCCAGTTTGGCGCTGACGTGGCGGTTGAAATCGTCTGGGTGGGCCCGTATGCCTACCGCAGCGTCTGCCTGGACCAATTGCGTGTGGGCTGCGTTTTTTTCATCGGCGACACCGCCAAAGTCGTGAGTCCTTTCGGTGCCCGCGGCGGTAACACCGGCGTCAGTGATGCCGACAACCTGGCCTGGAAACTCGCCTGCGTGGTACGGCGCCAGGCGCCGCCGGCATTGCTGGACAGCTACAACGACGAGAGGCTCGAAGCGGCCCAGGAAAACGTGCTCGTCACCAACCGCACCGCGCGCTTCCTGCGTGCGCCAGAAGGCCTGGAGCGCATTTTCCGAAGTGCCGCGATCGGTTTGGCCAAAGAGTACCCATTTGGGCGGGCGCTGATCAATACCGGACGCATGGCGGTGGCCAATGCCTATTCCCGCTCCAGCATTTGTGAAGCCGGATGTGGCACGTCCATGCCGAATGTCCGCTTTGGCTGGCGCAAAGCGGGCGAGCCGCTGGGCACGCTCAACGACCTGCTGAACTGGGCCAACGGCCACAGATTGCTGCTGGTGTTTGGACATCTGAAAGTGGTGGAAATGCAAAAGCTGAGCCAGCTCGCCCGGCTGGTTCCTGTTCGAATCGTGCAGGTGGTGCGTCTGCCGCATTTTGCACAGGCGCGGGAGCATGTATATGACTGCTTCGGTCATCTCAAAATTGCCGCCAAAATTACCCGTCACGGTGATAAAGGCTGGGCCGTGATTCGGCCAGACGGTTATTTGGCGGCAACGGGCAGCGCCATAAATGCCCGCTTGTCGCAGGTGCTGCAAACCTCACTGGCCATGGCGCAAAGGACGCCAGCGGCCCTGAAGCATTGAAATCGCCCCATGAAAACAGACTCGCAGTTTGAAGACGCCGACCGGTTTTACGAACAATTGCTTGACGCGCACCAAGGCTTGAGCGCAGAACAATCCGCGCTTTTAAACGCGCGTCTGATCTTGCTGCTGGCCAACCAGATTGGTGACACGCAGGTGCTTGAGGAATGCATCCGGGCGGCCCGCGCCACATCGAGTTAGGAACGTCAAATAATTGCGAGGCGCTATCACTCTGGTAGCTCACCCGCCACTGTTACGTTGATTTACAGGAGATCTTGGGTAAACCTATGGAAAAAATAGGATACTTGCGCCCAAATTCAATTCGGAGGTTTCCATGATTCAAATTGTGCGTATGTCGGCGCTGGCTCTGGCCGCTCAGCTGGCTGTTGTGGCGCTGGGCTTGATGGCCTGCTCGTCACCGCCGAGCCGCCAGGAGATTGGCATCGCGTCGGGTGCCATCGTTGGCGGTGTCGTCGGCTCCGTGATGACGGGCGGCAGCACCATCGGCATGGCGGCAGGGGCTGCCGGCGGCGCGCTGCTGGGGCGGGAATTGACCAAACAGCCGGCCAAGTAATTGCCGGAATCTGATCTGAAATTGAGGCAGAAATCAGGCCAGGACGGTTTATAGCCGGCCTTTGACGCGGCGTCGAATAAAATCGGCGTTTCGGCCGCCCTCTCCAACACGGCATCCTGCGGGGTGCCGTTTTTGTTTCCGGCTTTCGTGCCTGCCCTGACCACCGAGTTTCCAGATTTCCCACCATGACCGAAACATTGCACCAGCCAGCTCTGCAAAGCCTCTCCAAATCCTTTGAGCCCGAGAGCCTCGAAGCACATTGGGGCCCGGAATGGGAGCGCCGCGGATACGCCAGCGCAGGTTTCCGCGGCACCGGCAAAGCCCGGGACGGGGCGCCTTCGTTTGCCATCCAGTTGCCGCCGCCCAATATCACCGGCACCCTGCACATGGGTCACGCGTTCAACCAGACCATCATGGACAGCCTGACGCGTTACCACCGCATGATGGGGCACAACACGGCCTGGATTCCCGGCACAGACCATGCTGGAATTGCTACACAAATTGTAGTAGAGCGGCAACTGCAGGCGCAAAACATCAGCCGTCACGAGATGGGCCCGACACCCGCTGAGGCGCGCAAGAATTTCGTCGCCCGGGTGTGGGAATGGAAGGAAATGAGCGGGGCAACGATCACCACACAAATGCGCCGCCTGGGCGCCAGTGTGGACTGGAGCCGCGAATATTTCACCATGGACCAGAACCTGTCCCAGACCGTCACTGAAACCTTCGTTCGGCTCTACGAACAAGGCCTGATTTACCGCGGCAAACGCCTGGTGAACTGGGACCCGGTCCTGCAAAGCGCGGTCAGCGATCTGGAAGTGGAAAGTGAAGAACGCGATGGCCACATGTGGCACATCGAGTACCCATTCTCGGACGGCCCGCAAAAGGCGTTTGACGGCTCGATGATCAAGGGCCTGAACATTGCCACGACGAGGCCGGAAACCATGCTGGCCGACGGCGCCTTGGCGGTGCATCCCGACGACGAACGTTACCAGCACCTGGTCGGCAAAATGGTGGATTTGCCTTTGTGCGACCGCCAGATACCGGTGATCGCCGATGATTTTGTCGACCGCAACTTTGGCAGCGGTTGCGTGAAGATCACTGGCGCCCACGATTTCAATGACTACGCCTGTGCCCTGCGCCACAACCTGCCGATGATCACCATCTTCACGCTGGACGCCAAGATCAACCAGAACGGGCCCAAGGCCTATCGAGGCATGGACCGGTATGTCTGCCGCAAAGCGGTGTTGAAAGATCTCGAAGCGCAACACTTCCTGCAAAAGGCCGTGCCGCACAAGAGCATGGTGCCGGTGTGCGGCCGCACCGGCCAGGTGGTCGAGCCGATGCTGACCGACCAATGGTTCGTTGGGCTGACGAAACCAGCCCCCACGTTTGTCGCTTCGCATACTGCACTGCCCCCCGAGGGGGCTAATTTCCCTAGGGGCGGCCCGTCGGGAAATTGGTCATCAACTTTGGGCAAATCGATTGCGCAAAAAGCGATTGACGCGGTTGAGTCGGGCGAGGTGAAGTTTGTCCCCGAAAACTGGGTGAACACCTACAACCAGTGGATGAACAATATTCAGGATTGGTGCATCAGCCGCCAACTGTGGTGGGGGCACCAGATTCCGGCCTGGTATGACGAAGACGGCAACGTGATCGTGGCGCGCAACGAGGCCGAGGCACAAGCCAAATCAGACGCGATTGCGCCCGGCAAAACCCTGCGGCGCGACCCGGATGTGCTGGATACCTGGTATTCCTCGGCCCTGGTGCCATTCAGCACCGTGCAAGGCAGCAAAGAAGATTCTGATCTCTACCTGCCCTCCAGCGTGCTGGTTACTGGTTATGAAATCATCTTTTTCTGGGTCGCCCGGATGATCATGATGACGACCCATTTCACCGGCAAGGTGCCGTTTAAAACCGTTTACATCCACGGCATGGTGCGCGACTCCGAGGGCAAAAAGATGAGCAAATCCGAGGGCAATGTGATTGACCCGGTGGATTTGATCGACGGCGTCGACATCGAGACCCTGGTGCAAAAATCAACCGTGGGCCTGCGCAAGCCCGAAACCGCGCCCAAGGTGGCCGCCCGCGTGCGCAAAGAGTTCCCCCAAGGCATGCCTGCCTACGGCGCCGATGCGCTGCGCTTCACCATGGCCAGTTACGCCTCGTTGGGCCGCAACATCAATTTCGACACCAAACGCTGCGAGGGTTACCGCAACTTCTGCAACAAGCTCTGGAACGCCACCCGCTTTGTGTTGATGAACTGCGAAGGCGCGGATTGCGGTCTGGAAGACCACACCAAGGCGCAATGTGCGCCGGCCATCACCGATTCGCAGGGCAACATCACCAGCGCCGCCGGGCCTTTCCACGGCTATTTGCGCTTTAGCCAGGCCGACCGCTGGGTCAGCTCCAAACTTCAGCAAGTCGAAGCCGAGGTGGCACAAGGGTTTGCCGATTTCCGGCTGGACAACGTGGCCAACACGATTTACGACTTTGTCTGGAACGAGTTTTGCGACTGGTATCTTGAAATCGCCAAGGTGCAAATCCAGACCGGCACCGATGCCGAAAAGCGGGCTACGCGCCGCACGCTGATTCGCACGCTGGAGGCGATTTTGCGGCTGGCCCACCCGGTCATTCCGTTCATCACCGAAGGCTTGTGGCAAAAAGTCAGCGTGGTGGCGGGCCTGCCGGGCGAGTCGGTCAGTGTGGCGCGTTACCCTGAAGCGCAGCTCAACAAGATTGACCCGGTGGCCATTGAGCACGTGGCGCGGCTGAAATCGCTGGTCGATGCCTGCCGAACCTTGCGCAGTGAAATGAATGTGTCACCTGCCACCAAGCTGCCCTTGTATGTGCTGACAGCCTCGCCGGCCGATGCAGCGTTCATGCAGCAATCGTCGGCCGTGCTGCAGGCTTTGGCCAAACTCAGTGAAGTGAAGGTTTTCACCGACGAAACCACCTGGCAAACCGCCGCTGCAGCCGCGCCGGTGGCGATGGTGGGCGAGGCCCGCTTGTGCCTGCACATGCAAGTGGACGTAGCCGCTGAAAAAATCCGGTTGGGCAAGGAAGTGACACGCCTGGAAGGCGAAATCGTCAAAGCCAACAACAAGCTGGGCAACGAGGCCTTTGTGGCCAAAGCGCCCCCGGCCGTGTTGGCGCAAGAGCAAAAACGCCTGGCCGACTTTGGCTCGACGCTACTCAAATTGCAGGATCAACTCGCGCGTCTGGGTTGATTGAAAACCTTGACCACCAACCATCGGTCGGTGGTCACGAGCCAGCAGGAAACAGGCGCCGTTAGCGCCGCTTCATCACATGGATGAAATCGGCACCTGCGGTTTGCTGGTCCAGCAGCTCGTTGCCGGTCTGGCGGGCAAAGGCCTGAAAATCGCGCACCGAGCCTGAATCAGTCGCCACCACCCGCAGTAATTGGCCACTGGTCATGGCGGACAAGGCTTTCTTGGCCTTCAAGATAGGCAGCGGGCAATTCAGGCCACGGGTGTCAAGCTCGATGTCAATGTTCATGGGTTTTTCCGGGTTCGGGTGAGGCCAATGCGTTTGTGGTTGGACGCGACGATTGGCAGCAGGTTTGCAGCGATTTTAATCAGTTCGCGGGAGTCGGGCGGTTAGGCAGGATCAAACAGGTTCCAGCGCGCTTAAACCGGTTCAGCCGCGACGGCTCCAATCCACAAACTGCGGCACATGGCCCCGGCTTTTGAGCCAATCGGCCAGCGCATAACCGGTGCCGGCCGGCCAGCATTTCACGTCTTCAGGGCTGTACAGCTTCCAGTCCACCAACTCGGGTGACAACTTCACGTCGCCGCTGCACACCGCGTGGTAGGCGATGATGATCTGGTTCATGCGCTGAAAATCGTACACACCGATCAGGTTGAGCTCATGCGTTTTAAGTGATGTTTCTTCGGCGATTTCGCGCTCAATGCCGCCGGTGGGGGTTTCACCGGCCTCCATAAAGCCGGTGATCAGCGCGTAGGTTTTGGTGGGCCAGGCGGCATTGCGGGCCAACAAAATCTGGCCGTTGTATTCGATGACGGCGGCCAAAACGGGGGTTGGGTTGTTCCAGTGCGTAAAGCCGCAGGCCATACATCGCAGGCGTTCGACGTTGCCGCCGTCTTCCAGGCTGGCGATCATCTCCAGCGGGTGGGCGCACTGGGGACAAAACTTGAATTTTGTTGACATTTTATCTATTTATATATGATTTTATACAATATACATATAATTAATATACTTTTTTGATATATTAATAATAGCTGATTAAGCAATTTTCGTGTGAAAAATATCGACTTTATTAAAATTAAAATTTAAAAATTTAGTTATTTAGGCTGGGAATACGCCCGTCGACAGGTATCGATCACCCCGGTCACACACCACAAACACGATGGTGGCATCGCGCACACTGGCGGCCACTTGTTGCGCTACCCAGCAGGCCCCTGCGGCTGAAATACCCGCAAAAATGCCCTCTTCGCGCGCCATACGCCGCGCCATGTCCTCGGCGTCTTTTTGGCTCACGTAAATGAGTTCATCCACCGTGCTGGGGTCATAAATCTTGGGCAAGTACTCAGTTGGCCATTTGCGAATACCGGGGATGCGCGAACCTTCCGAGGGCTGGGCGCCGATGATGCGCACGCCGGGGTCCTTTCTTTCAAATATTTTGATACGCCGGTGATGGTGCCCGTGGTGCCCATCGCACTCACAAAATGGGTGATGCGCCCACCAGTTTGCTCCCACAACTCAGGCCCCGTGGTTTCATAATGGGCCAGCGGGTTGTCGGGGTTGGCAAATTGGTCCAGCACCCGGCCTTTGCCCTCCTCCACCATTTTGGCGGCCAAGTCGCGTGAATACTCCATGCCGCCACTTTTGGGCGTCAAAATGAGCTCGGCGCCAAAGGCTTTCATGGTTTGCACCCGCTCAATCGACAGGTCTTCGGGCATGATCAAAATCATGCGGTAGCCCTTGATGGCCGCCGCCATGGCCAGCGCAATGCCGGTGTTGCCCGAGGTGGCTTCAATCAGCGTGTCGCCGGGCTTGATATCGCCCCGGCTTTCGGCGCGGGCGATCATCGACATGGCGGGCCGGTCTTTCACCGAACCAGCCGGGTTATTGCCTTCAAGTTTGCCCAGAATCACATTGCCGCGTTGGGCGTTGTCTGCGGCGCCCAGGCGCTGCAATGCAACCAGTGGCGTTTTGCCAATGGCATCCTCAATGGTGGGGTAACGGTGAGCAGTTTTCATCCCCACACTGTGCCATAATTCAGGCCTTGCTTCTGCGGCAAGCCCATTCTTCACGAACCTGGGTTTGCTAGACTGCCCGGGTGGTGGAATTGGTAGACGCACGGGACTCAAAATCCCGCGCCGCAAGGCGTGCCGGTTCGATTCCGGCCCCGGGCACCACACCTCTTTTTTGAATCTCCTCGCTCGTCACAACATTCCGGGTGAACCGGCACGCCTTGCTGGCGGCTATTACGAAGCGTCTGTGACGCGGGTTCGATTCCGGCCCCGGGCACCACACCTCTTTTTCGATCGAACCGCCAGCGTAGGCACAGTCCTACTGCCTCGCGGCCTCGGTGCACCCGCACAAGCGGCAGGTTGTCTGCTAACTCGCCTCTCACCTTATTTTTAGACTGGCTCATCTTCCCATCAAGGATTTTGACCATGACTCACTTATATCCAGCAAGCGATTCCCGTCCGGTTGCACCGCCTGCTCGCATCCGCTTGTTGGGGTTCGCCTGTCTGCTGGCATTCACGGGCGCGTCGGCCCAAGCAGGAGACACCGGCATCGACAGTTCGGGCAACTACCGACAAGAAGTGGCCTGGTGCCGCGCCAACACTACAGGTGTCGCACTGACCGACTGCCTCAAGGGTTCCGGTGCTGCACAGGTTGAAAAACGCCGAGGCACATTGGACAACAGCGGCGGAAATTATGAAGCCAACGCCCTGTTGCGGTGCAAACCCTTTCAGGGCGAGGACCGGGCGGCCTGCCTGGCCCGTGTGGCGGGAATCGGCGGTGCCAGCGGCAGCGTTCAGGGTGGTGGCCGTTTGACGTGGGCAGAAACCGCGGTGGTGCCATCCGACGTCAGCACGGTCATCGTCTTGGAGAAGCCACCCGCCAACATTGTGGTCATACCGCCCCCGCAAAAGTAAGCCCCAAGGCCTCTGAACCGCTTGGCGGGCAGCCCAGACAGGCAAAAAGCGCCCCCTCGGGGGGCAGCAACCCGCGCAGCGGTGGAGCGTGGCGGCCAATGTTTTGCCGCCGGGCCGCCCCAAGGCAAAAAGCGCCCCCTCGGGGGGCAGTGACCCGCTCAGCGGTGGAACGTGGGGGCCAATGTTTTGCCGCCGGGCCGCCCCAAGGCAAAAAGCGCCCCCTCGGGGGGCAGCGACCCGCGTAGCGGCGGAGCGTGGGGGCCCTTATGTGCGCTGCCGTACAGACGAGAAGCGGTTTTGCAGCGACTATGCTGCATGTCTCCCATAAATAGTGACAACTCCCCTCTGGACGGTGCCAATCCATTCGATGCCCTGACCGACTGCCCGGCCGAAATTGCGACTGACACCCGCGGGCAAGACACCTTGCTCAAGGCAGGTGCCTTGCAAAGTGCCATTTTCAACAGCGCCAACTTCTCCAGCATCGCCACCGATGCCAAAGGCGTGATCCAGATTTTCAACGTCGGGGCCGAGCGCATGTTGGGGTATCTGGCTGCCGAGGTCATGAACAAGATCACCCCAGCCGATATCTCCGACCCGCGGGAAGTGATTGACCGGGCCGAGGCGCTGAGCATTGAACTGGGCACCCCCATCACCCCCGGTTTCGAGGCCCTGGTGTTCAAGGCCTCACGGGGTATTGAAGACATTTATGAGCTGACCTACATCCGCAAAGACGGCAGCCGCTTTCCGGCGGTGGTGTCAGTCACGGCGCTGCGCGATGCGCAAGGCACCATCATTGGTTACCTGCTGATCGGCACTGACAACACGGCCCGCAAACAGGCTGAAGCGGCGCTGCTCAAAGCCGGTGCCTTGCAAAGCGCCATTTTCAACAGCGCCAACTTCTCCAGTATTGCCACCGATGCCAAAGGCGTGATCCAGATTTTCAACGTCGGGGCCGAGCGCATGTTGGGGTATACGGCAGCCGAGGTCATGAACAAGATCACCCCGGCCGATATCTCCGACCCGCGGGAAGTGATTGACCGGGCGGAGGCGCTGAGCATGGAACTGGGCACCCCCATCACCCCCGGTTTCGAGGCCCTGGTGTTCAAGGCCTCGCGGGGCATTGAAGACATTTATGAGCTGACCTACATCCGCAAAGACGGCAGCCGCTTTCCGGCGGTGGTGTCGGTCACGGCGCTGCGCGACGCCCAGGATGGCATCATTGGATACCTGCTGATCGGCACCGACAACACAGCCCGCAAACAAATTGAGGAAGAGCGCAAAAAGCTCGACCAGCGGCTGCGTGACCAGCAGTTTTACACCCGCTCGTTGATCGAATCGAACGTGGATGCCCTCATGACGACCGACCCGGTCGGCATCATTTCAGACGTGAACAAACAGATGGAAGCGCTCACCGGCTGCACCCGCGACGAGCTGATCGGTGCACCCTTCAAAAGTTACTTCACCGACCCAGGCCGGGCCGAAGCCGGTATCAAACGGGTGCTCAACGAAAACAAGGTGACCAACTACGAGCTCACCGCCCGCGCCAGAGACGGAACAGAAACCATCGTCTCTTACAACGCCACCACGTTTTATGACCGAGACCGCAACCTGCAAGGCGTGTTTGCAGCAGCGCGTGACGTAACAGAACGCAAGCTGCTGGATGCAGTGCTGCAGCAAAGCAACATCGAGCTCGAAAAAGCCAAGTCAGCCGCTGAAAAAGCCAACCTCGCCAAATCGGATTTTCTCTCCAGCATGAGCCACGAACTGCGCACGCCGCTCAACGCGATTCTGGGGTTTGCCCAGCTGATCGACACCGGCCTGCCGCCGCCTACGGTGGCCCAGAAACGCAGCGTCAACCAAATTTTGCAGGCGGGCTGGTATTTGCTGGAGTTGATCAACGAGATTCTTGACCTGGCCTTGATCGAATCGGGCAAGTTGTCAATGTCGACTGAGCCGGTTGCGATGGACGCGGTGTTGCAGGAGTGCCGGGCCATGATTGAACCGCAGGCCAAAAAGCGCGCCATCAAGGTCACCTTTTCACAGGGGGCTGCGCTGTACCATGTGCGCGCAGACCGTACGCGGCTCAAGCAAGTGCTCATCAACCTGCTCTCCAATGCCATCAAGTACAACCGCCTGGGCGGCACCGTCGAAGTGACTTGCCTCCCTGCCGATTTTGGCCGCCTGCGTATCGGTGTGCAGGATAGCGGCGAAGGCCTTTCGTCAGAAAAAATAGAGCAGCTGTTTCAGCCCTTCAACCGCTTGGGCCAGGAGGCCAGCGAAGAAGAAGGCACGGGCATCGGCCTGGTAGTGTGCAAGCACCTGGCCGGGCTGATGGGGGGCGATATTGGCGTGAGCAGCACCGTGGGCGTGGGCAGCCTGTTCTGGATCGAACTGGAACGCACCGCAGCACCCCAAACCACTTTGGGCGCAGGGCCCCCGCTGCCGGTGCCGCCGGGAGACATCAACGCCGACGCACCCAGCTGCACCGTGCTGTATGTGGAAGATAACCCGGCCAACCTGATACTGGTGGAGGAAATCATTGCCAGGCGGCCCTATATCAGGCTGTTGAGCGCCGTGGATGGCAGAAGCGGCATTGAACTTGCGCGGCAGGCCCTGCCCGATGTGATTTTGATGGACATCAACCTGCCCGGCATGAGCGGCATTACCGCGCTGGGCATTCTCAGCAAAGATTTGGTCACCGCGCACATTCCGGTGGTGGCGCTCAGTGCCAATGCGATTCCGCGCGACATCGAAAACGGCCTGGCCGCCGGCTTTTATGGCTACCTGACCAAACCGATTCAAGTCGGCCAGTTTCTGGAAACTCTGGACAAGGCCCTGAAATTTGCCAGCCAACAAACCGCATACAGCTTACAAAACGAACAGGAAAACCATGTTGCTCAATGAATCCGACATCCTGAAGGCCAACATCCTGATCGTCGATGACCAGGCTGCCAATTTGGACCTGCTCAACCAGTTTCTCACAGAGGCCGGTTACACCCGTCTGACCAGCACCCCAGACCCGCAGGCCGTGGTGGCACTGAACCAACAACACCACTACGACCTGATATTGCTGGATCTGAACATGCCGCTGATGAACGGTTTTGAGGTGATGGAAGCGCTCAAGGCAGACGACCCCCAGGGTTACCTGGCGGTAATTGTTCTCACCGCAGAGCCAGCCCACAAGTTGCAAGCCCTTAAATCGGGTGCCAAAGACTTCATCAGCAAACCGTTTGATCTGGTCGAGGTGAAAACCCGTATCCGCAACATGCTGGAGGTGCGCCTGCTTTACACAAAGCTGGCTAACCACAACGAGGTTCTGGAGCAAACCGTGCAGGAGCGAACCGCCGAATTGAACGCCAGCGAGCAGCGTTTTCGACGCCTGACCGAACTTGCGTCGGACTGGTATTGGGAACAGAACGAAACCGGCGATTTCACGCAGGTGTCGGGCCCGGTGCAGGAGATGCTGGGCCTGCGCATGACCCAATTTTTGGGCCAAGCGCATGCGGGCGAGACCAGCGGCTGGAATGAAGCCCAGCGCATCGCCCTGCAAGCCAAGATTGCCGCCCGCGAACCGTTTCTGGACTTTATTTTCAGTCGCCTCAACGACGATGGCAGCGAGCAGCACTTCCGCGTCAGCGGCGAACCCATGTTTGACGCAACCTGCCGCTACGTTGGGTACCGGGGCATCGGTGCCGAAGTCATCCAACGCGAGACCACCCATGTCCCTTCAAACTGACGCCATTTTGGCGGCCCGCATCTTGATTGTGGATGACAACGAATCCAATGTGATCTTGCTACAGTCGCTTCTGGAAAGCGCTGGGTACAACGGCGTGAGCTCAACGCTCGATTCAACTGAAGTCTGTGCGCTGCATCAGGCGCAGCCCTATGACCTGATCTTGCTGGATCTGCAAATGCCGGGCATGGATGGTTTTGAGGTCATGCAGGGCCTGCAAGCCATCGAAGCGGACGGTTACGCGCCCATTTTGGCCATCACTGCACAGCCGGGCCACAAACAACGGGCCCTGCAAGCGGGCGCCAAAGATTTCATCGCCAAGCCGTTTGACCTGGTGGAGGTCAAAACCCGCATCTACAACATGCTGGAAGTGCGCCTGATTTACAAGCAGCTCAAGGCCTCTGTGGCGGTGCTGGAGTCGATGGCCCTGCAAGACGTGTTGACGGGTCTGCCCAACCGCCGCCTGCTGATGGACCGGCTGAACCAGGGCATGTTGGCGTCACAACGCTCGGGCGAATTCTGTGCCGTGATGTTCATGGATCTGGACAAATTCAAACTGCTCAACGACACCTTGGGCCACGACATGGGCGACCTGCTGTTGCGCCAGGTGGCCACCCGGCTGTTGGCTTGCGTGCGCGAGGGCGATACGGTTGCCCGCCTGGGTGGCGACGAGTTTGTGGTGTTGCTCAAAGTCCTGAGCTGGCAACCGGAAGAGGCCTTAACCCAGGCCAATCAAGTGGCCCGCAAAATTCTGGAAGCGCTGCGCATGCCGTACGACTTGGAAGGCCTGCCCTACCAGAGCACACCCAGCATCGGTGCCCTGGTGTTCAAGGGCGATGGCGAAGCCGGGGCTGAGTTGCTCAAAAAAGCGGATGTGGCGATGTACCGGGCCAAGTCGGCAGGCCGCAATACGGTTGAATTCTTTGGTTCCCCCGCCGATTTCCCTGAAAAGAAATGAATAATAAGGTGAATACTTAACTAATAGCTATTTTAAATATAGCAATAAAATGCCTCAACGAACCGTAAAACCCGTCCCACCCGTTGCAGTTGATGGCCATGCGCCTGCCTTGCCGCCCGTCGAATCAAGCCGCAAAGGGTTTCCCATTGTGGGCATTGGTGCCTCGGCCGGCGGACTGGCGGCTTTTGAAGCCTTTTTCTCCGGCATGCCCGCCGATGCTGACCCCGGCATGGCGTTTGTGCTGGTGCAGCACCTGGCCCCAGACCACGACAGCATTTTGAGCGCACTGGTGCAGCGCCACACACGCATGCAGGTGTTCGAGGTGACCGACGGCGTGGTGGTGCAGGTCAACTGTGCCTACATCATCCCACCCAACCGCGACATGGCTTTTTTGAATGGTGCACTGCACCTGTTGGAACCCACAGCCCCGCGCGGCCATCGCCTGCCGGTTGATTTTTTGTTTCGCTCGCTGGCGCTGGACCAGCAAGAGCGGGCCATTGGTATTGTGTTGTCTGGCACTGGCAGCGACGGCACGTTGGGTGTGCGGGCCATCAAAGGCGGGGGCGGCATGGTCATGACGCAAAACCCGGCATCGACCGAATTCGCCGGTATGCCGCGCAGCGCCATCGCCACCGGTTTGGTGGATTACCAGCTGCCACCGGCTGAAATGGCAGCGCAGCTGATTGCTTATGTGACCCAAATATTCGGCCATTCGCTTCGGCCGGTTCTGGAGCAAGCGCCCAAATCCGAAAGTGCACTCAACAAGATTTTTATCTTGCTGCGGGCCCAGACGGGCCACGACTTCTCGCAGTACAAGCCCAACACCATCAACCGCCGCATTGAGCGCCGCATGGCGGTTCATCAAGTCAAGGGGGTGGACGACTATGTGCGCTACCTGCAGCAAACGCCCGTTGAAGTTGAGGCCCTATTTTGCGACCTGCTGATTGGTGTCACCAACTTTTTCCGCGATCCAGAGGCCTTCAAAGCGCTCGAAGAGCAAGTTATTCCCAAACTGTTTGAAGGCAAACCCGCCGGTGCCGTGGTTCGCATCTGGACCACCGGGTGTTCTACCGGTGAAGAAGCCTATTCGATTGCCATTTTGATGCAGGAACGGGTTGAGTTGTTGCGCTCTTCGTACAAGGTGCAGGTATTCGCCACCGACATCGACAGCCGCGCCATCGCAACAGCCCGCGCCGGTGTGTACCCAGCCAACATTACGGCTGACATTTCGCCCGAGCGCTTGGCGCGTTATTTCACGGCAGAGCCCGACGGCAACACCTACAGGGTGCAAAAAACCATCCGCGACATGCTGGTGTTTTCGCAACAGAACGTCATCAAAGACCCGCCGTTTTCCAAGCTTGACTTCATCAGCTGCCGCAACTTGATGATCTACTTGGGCCCCGAGTTGCAAAAGAAGCTGATCTCGATGTTTCACTACGCATTGCTTCCGGGTGGCATTCTGTTTTTGGGCACTTCCGAGACAGTGGGTGAGTTTTCGAACCTGTTTTCGGTATTGGACCGAAAAGCCAAGCTTTACCAGCGAAAAGACGACTTTCTGGGAGCCAGGCGCGCTGCCTTGGATCGCTTTTTACCGCGGCCTCTCGCCACCTTGGCCAGAGATGCGGCACCGGGCCCCATTCAGGACAAAGTAGCGAGTCCGCAGAAACTGTCGATGCGCGAACTGACCGAGCGCACCTTGCTGGAGCAAGTGGCACCCGTGGGTGCGCTGGTCAATGGCCATGGCGACATTCTTTACTTGCATGGCCGCACGGGCCTGTACCTCGAACCGGCTCCGGGTGATGCAGGCATCAACAACATTCTGAAAATGGCCCGAGAGGGTTTGCAGCGGGAACTGACCACGGCGTTGCACAAGGCATCCCTCACGCGAGAGCGCACCGGTGCGCCGAACATCCAGGTCAAAACCAACGGCCATTTCACGGCCGTCAACTTGTCAGTGTGCCCGGTCGAATCGACATCGGTCTCAGAGCTGGAGTTGCCGCTTTTTCTGGTTTTGCTGGAGGAGGCACCCGTTGCCAGTGGCCGCGAAGCCGCGCACGGGACAGCGGCAAACCCGGTGGGTACGTACGCCAATGATGGCTTCAGCCCGGATGCCAAACAGACGATTGCCGAACTCACGGAAGTTCTGAGAGCCAAAGAAGAATATCTGCGTGCTGCCCATGAGGAAATGGAAACCTCCAATGAAGAGCTCAAGTCGTCCAACGAAGAGATGCAGTCGGTCAATGAAGAGCTTCAGTCGACCAACGAAGAACTGGAAACATCCAAAGAAGAGTTGCAATCCATCAATGAGGAACTGACCACGGTGAACACCGAGCTGCAAAGCAAGGTGACCGATTTGTCGCGCGTCAACAACGACATGAACAACCTGCTGGCAGGCACCGGCATTGGCACCATTTTTGTGGATTACCAGCTCAATATTTTGCGGTTTACCCCGGCCGTCAAACGAATCATCAATTTGATTCTGAGCGATGTGGGCCGCCCGGTCGGCCACATTGTGTCTAACCTGGTGGGTTACGACGCGCTGGTTGCCGATACGCAAGAGGTGCTCAAAACCTTGATGCCCAAACACGCCGATGTGCAGACGCGTGAAGGCAAGTATTACAGCCTGCACATCCTGCCCTACCGCACACTCGACAACGTCATCGAAGGTGCGGTGATCACCTTTGTGGACATCACCGACATGGTGCTCACCCGCGAAGCCTTGCGCAAAGCCAATGAATTGCTGCACGGCCCGGTGCAGCGTCCATCTTGACCCTCGATATCCACAACCATGCCAGACCCAACTGAAAACCCGGAAACCCTCAGAGCCAGGGCTGAAGCCATGGCCCGGCACCAAGCGCAGCGGCAACCCGTTCCAAGCCTGACTTACGACGACATGCAGCGCACGCTGCATGAGTTGCAGGTGCACCAGATCGAACTGGAAATGCAGAACGACCAATTGCGCACCACGCAACTGGCGCTGGATGCTGAACGCGCCCGTTACTTTGACCTGTACGACCTGGCACCGATAGGGTATTGCACGGTGAGCCAAACCGGGCTCATCCTGCAAGCCAACCTCAAGGCCGCCACCTTGCTGGGGATGACGCGGGGGGCGCTGGTAAAAAAGCCGCTGAGCCATTATTTTTCCAAAACCAGCCAGGACACTTACTACCTCTGCCGCAAGCGTGTAGACCAAACTGCACAGGCGCAGGAGTGCGAACTGCAATTGGCGAGGTCGGGCCCTGAGTCGCAATGGATCAGTCTGGCCATATCGCCGGCCCTGGAAGGCGCAGGCAGCGCAGAACTGCGCATGACCCTGACCGACCAGACCGATCGCCATGTGATGCTGACGGCAATTCAAACCAAAAACCTGGAGCTTGAGGTCGCCCGTGCCGAGGCAGACAAGGCCAATCACGCCAAATCAGATTTCTTGTCCCGTATGACACATGAATTGCGCACCCCCTTGCACGCGATTCTGGGGTTTGCCCAACTGATCGAATCCAGCGCGTCGGCCATGCCCGACCTGCAAAAACGCAATGTGGCGCAAATTCTCAAAGCCGGGTGGTATTTGTTGGCGCTGATCAACGAGGTGCTGGAAGTGGCCGAAATCGATTCGGGCCAATTGCCGTTGTCAACCGAATGCGTTTGGTTGGACGATGTATTGAAGGATGTCGCCACCATGATGGCACCCTTGGCCAGCGCCCGCAATGTGACCATGACCTTTCCACCCGACGTGCCCCCGCACTACCTGACTGCCGACCGGCAGCGGGTCAAACAAATTCTGATCAACCTCCTGGGCAATGCCATCAAATACAACCGGGAGGGGGGCGCCATAAAAGTAACCCTCGAAGAGCTCCCGTCCAACCGCTTGTTGATTGCCATCAGCGACACCGGCGCTGGATTGAGTGCAGAGCGGCTGTCACAGCTGTTTCAGCCGTTCAACCGCCTGGGATGGCAAAACTCGTCAGAGAAAGGCAGCGGCATTGGCTTGGTGGTTTGCAAGCGCCTGGTTGATTTGATGGGCGGCCGTATTGGTGCGCAAAGCACGCCAGGTGAGGGCAGCGTCTTCTGGTTTGAATTGGACATGCCCCCACGTCCTGTTCACTGACTCCCCGCCCGCTGATCCGCAGGCGTCGCAGGCCCGGCAGCGGTCAGTCTGCCAGCCAATCGCGCAGTTCATCGGCGTGAGCTTGTTCTTCGCTCAAAATGTCTTCCAACAGGCGGCGCGTGGTGGAATCTTTGTCAGCAATCAGGGCAATCATCTGGCTGTAGCACTCAATGGCGACACGTTCAGCGATCAGGTTGGCTTTGATCATGGCCTTCAAGTCACTGGAATCGTCATAGTCAGCATGGCTGCGCCCCACAAGTGACGCCGGTGAAAAATCGGGCTCGCCGCCGAGTTGAACAATGCGTTGGGCCAGGCGATCGGCATGGGCCGACTCTTCCATCGCATGCACCATGAACTCATCGGCGATTTTGGGTGATGCCAGACCCTGCGCAGTGAAGTGGTGGCGTTTGTAGCGCAACACGCAAACCAGCTCGGTTGCCAGGGAATCATTCAACAATTGGATGATCTCGGTACGCCACGGGCCAAAGCTGGGCGTGACCGCTCCTTGGTCCAGGCTGCGCTTGGCCGCCTGGATGGCGTCTGTATCCAGCACCATGGGAGTAGGTACTCCAACAGGTAAAAGTGTGACATTGCTGGTTTCAGTTTTTTTAAGCATGGGGTGACCTCAAGGTTTGAATGTGGAGTGGGCGAATCTGCCTGCGCACCCGGGCCAGGACAGAAGCAAACACTTTAAAAGGGCTCTGCGGGTCCATCTGTCGGCAAGCGGCCCGGCC
>JANOVW010000443.1:0-7232 GCA_031417575.1 Rhodoferax sp.
CGGTCTGCTGCTGCATAACCAACCCGAGCTGGTGATTTGTGTTGGCCAGGCCGGTGGCCGCAGTGCCATCTCGCTGGAACGCATTGCCATCAATGTGGACGATGCCCGCATACCCGATAACGCGGGTTTGCAACCGGTCGACACCCCGGTAATTCGACACGCTCCGGCCGCCTATTTCTCCGGGTTGCCGATCAAGGCCATGCTGCAAACCTTGCAAGCGGCGGGTATTGCGGCCGAAGTGTCACAAACCGCCGGCACCTTCGTCTGCAACCACGTTTTTTATGGCCTGATGCACGAACTGGCCCGCCAACACCCGCTGAAAAACACGCGAGGTGGATTTATTCACGTGCCTTGGTTGCCCGAGCAAGGCCAGCCTGCGATGGCGCAAGAGATGATGGCGCAAGCTCTGCGCCTGTGCATTCGGGTAGCGCTGGAAACGCCGCAAGATATCGCTGTCGGGGGTGGGGCGCTGCACTAAACCTGGATTGGACGGCTGCATTACAATTGCAACGCAATTTCATCACCCAGGAGTTTTCATGCGCACTGCCACCCTGCCCTCGGTTCGTGTTACCCCCGAAGTCCGCGCCCTGGCGGAATCCGTGCTGAAAGACGGCGAAACCTTGTCGATGTTTGTAGAAGACAGCGTGCGCCGCCAAGCGCAGATGCGCGATGAAGACCGCGCTTTTTATGCGCGTGGTCTGGCGTCGCTGGAACGGGTTCGGGCGGGGGAGAAGACCTTTACCCTCAAGGAAAGCATGGCCCGGTTGCACGCCCTTGCGGCGAAGCGGAAAGCTGAAAAAGAAGTTAACGACACCAAAGCCATATCGCGGGCACCTCGAAGCGCCAGAGCCGCGACTGCTGCATGACTGACTACCAAGTCGTCATCTCCATCGAAGCGCAGGACGACCTCGAACGACTGTACAACTTCCTTTACGACATTCAACCAAACACAGCGGCGCGGGCACTCAAGGCCATCGAAAAATCATATTTGGTTCTGGAGCGACATCCGCACACCTGTCGTAAGGCTTCGCAAACCGGATTAAGCGCGGCCACGCGGGAACTCGTGATCACCTTCGGCTCTTCCGGTTACGTTGACTTGTTTGAAATCACCGATGCCAGTACGGTGACCGTATTGGCAGTGCGGCATCAGCGCGAGAGCGATTACCACTGAGGTCGAGACTGGCCCGCCAAATTGCTGGCGGCAATCGCTAAGCCTTGGGTAACGTCACCCCCACCTGCCCCTGGTATTTGCCACCCCGGTCTTTGTAGCTGACTTCGCAGACATCGTCGGCATCGCTTTCAAAAAACAGCACTTGGGCGCAGCCTTCACCGGCGTAGATTTTGGCGGGCAAGGGGGTGGTGTTGCTGAACTCCAGCGTCACATACCCCTCCCACTCGGGCTCGAACGGCGTGACGTTGACGATGATGCCGCAGCGGGCGTAGGTGCTTTTGCCCAGGCAAATGGTCAGCACATTGCGCGGGATGCGGAAGTATTCGAGCGTGCGGGCCAGCGCAAAACTGTTGGGCGGGATGATGCAACTGTCACCTGAAAAATCGACAAAACTTTTTTCATCAAAATTCTTCGGGTCGACCACCGTGCTGTGGATATTGGTGAACACCTTGAACTCGGGCGCGCAGCGGATGTCATACCCATAGCTGCTGGTGCCGTAGCTGATGATTTTTTGCATCTGGCCGGGTTGGCCACTCACCTCGCGCTGGCGCACCTGTCCGGGCTCAAACGGCTCGATCATGCCGTGTTCTTGCGCCATGCGGCGGATCCATTTGTCGCTTTTGATGCTCATGATGCGCTGATTGATTGAAGTGGAACGATTGTAGAAGCGCCGCTTGCTGCGCGGTTTGCGCTCTTGGCTGCCATTGAAGCGGCACACCTATTGCCGGATCGCGCCAATATCAACCAAGGTGGAATCGCGGGTGAACACGGTGACTTCGGTGCGGCCGTCTTTTTCCAGCATCCACGGCAGGGGCAGGTTGTCGCTGATCACGCTGAGCACATGGGGCCCGGCCAACACGTAGGCAAATTCAAAGCGGCCCTGATTGTCGGTTTCCACCGCAAAGCGGCCGTCGAGCAACACCGTGACGCTGCCGGCCCCTTTTTCGCCCGCTTCGCGTTTGCCGTTTTTGTTCTCGTCCAGGAAGACCGTACCCGCCAAACGCCCGGCAGCACTGCCCGGCGACCCACCGGTGGGTGCCAGGGGCCGCCCGGCGGATTGGTCGTACCGCAACATCACGTAAACCCCGCTGTCTTGCGTGGTGTTGGGCGGCACAAACGGGATGGCCAACGGGCTTTGGGTGAGGTTCAGCGAATTGTTGTTGCCGTGGATGGCGTACAGGTTGGTCTGGAACGACCATTGCGGCGCGATACGCCAGGATACACCGGCGTTCAGGCTGTACTGAGATTGGTCGGTGGTCCAACGGCCTTGCAGGCTTTGGTTCAGGCTAAGGCCCTGGCTGAGCGTCCAATCGGCGTTAATTGCCAGGCCCTGGCCTTGGGTGTCGCCGGCGAGGCGTTGTTCTTTGTCGACGGACACGGCAGTTGAGAGGCGCAGCGCCTGGATTTTGGTCCAGTCGTGATCGAGTTGCAAACGCATCAGCCGCTCGCCGGAATCGGTGCTGCCCACGTCAACCTGGGCCCGGCTGCTGCCCAGATCATTGACGAACTGGCTGAACGCTTGCACCGATTGCGACTGGATGCCATAGCGGCGCACACTGGCACCCACGCCAAAACTGGTGACGCTGCTGAACTGGTAACGCGTGCTGCCGTTGGCAAAATAGCCATCGGGCGTGGTGCCAGAGACCGAGCGCAACAATTCCAGGCCGGTTTCGGTTGACCATTGGCGGGTGCGCCAGCCGTGACGCCAATATCCCCCCTGCAAATCGTTGGCCATGGGTAAATCGAGCCAGGCCAGCCCCGAATCGAGCCGGAACACACCCCAATTGTTGCGGTGCGCACCCCGCGCAAAACCGCCTTCAACCCACAGGCCCTGCGCAGGAGCATTGGGAGTACCCGCCAGATCGGCGCCAGTGTTGCTGCCCGACACGGCATTGACCTGCGCATAGGTGCTGTCGGCCATGGGCGCACCACCCCAGGTGCGCTGCGCCGAGAGATAAACACCTTGGGCGTTCATGCGCCCCTGGCCAGCGGCGGTTTGGGCCAGTACCGAATTCACGTCTTGCGCGTTGGCCACCATGCCGCCCCAGTGCCAGCGCCCATCGGCCGTGCGCACCTGGTCATACGCACCAGCCATGGTGTATTGGCCCTGTGAGAGCGCAAACCCGGCCACCGGGTAACCACTGATCTGCCCGGCCCGGCCCGCGGCAGCTTGCAGGCCCAAACCGTTCTGGTTGCGCAATTGGCTGCTGATGCCTTGCATGGCAGGCGTGGTGAGGGTGATGCGTTGGCTGGCGCGGGCGAGGTCGAGCACCGGCAGGTTGGTGGCGCCCAGCGTGTTGTCGAGCTTCCAGCCGCCGTCAAACGGCATGCCGATCTGGCGCACGATGAGCGAAGAATTCAGCCCCTTGCCACCGTTGGGCTGTTGCAAATTGACATTGCCCGAGAGCGAGCCGTAATGCCGGGTGTCGGTGTAACCGCTGATCTTCAAACCATGGGCACCGGTATATTGGCCCGAGGTGTTGCGATGGTCGCTGGTGGCTTCAACACTCCAGGCGCGGGGCAAGCCGCTGCTGTCATATTTTTGGGTTGGCGCGTCGTCGAGTGGCGAATCGTCGGCGCTGAGTTTCAAAACCCTGTCCTGGTAGGCAGGCGAGTTTGGCGCGGCGGCAGCAACAGGCCGAATCGCAGGGCGGGCCATTTTGGCGGGTTCTGCGGCTGTGTCGGCGGGCTGGTTCGCGGCGGCCGCTTGGCGCTGTGTAGCCGCTGCGTTTCCTCCATTTGCGCCGTGGACCCCATTGGTGCTTGCGCCACCGACTACCGGCTTACCTTGCGCGGCCTGAGCGACTTCGGCGCCTCCAGCGCCTTCCATGTGCTTCGCGTTCTTGGCAGCCTTTTCAGCCTTGGCCGCTTTCAACGCTTTGGCGGATTTGTCTGCTTTGGCCTTTTTGTCAGCCTGCTTTGACATGTTGCTCTGGCCCGAAGCGCCCGGCTTTGCGCTTTTCGCGTTTTTGCCGGCTTTGACATCTTTGGCGGCTTTGGGTTTAACTGCCTTGCCCTTGCCAGCTGTTTCTGCGGCTTTTTTTGCACCCGGCTCTGCTGTTTTACCGTGCGCATTGATCCCGGTGGCCAGCAGACAACTCACCAGCACCAGGCTGGCAAGTGACCGCATGGGCGCCGGGAAGGCCATTGCCATTACTTGTCTTTGAAAGTGTGCTCAAACGGAATGCGTTTGCCACCCCACTCCAGCGCACCATTGATGGTGACCGGGTAGTTGATGGTTTTGACCGCCGCGCCGCCTTCTACATTGGCGCCGAGGGCGATGGCCCGGGTTTCTCCCGGCAAGATGGGCATGCTTGACGGCGTGAACTCCAGCTTGACACCTTTCTCGTCGGTGCCGGAGAGCAAACCCGCCACCCGCCCGTGCGCCGTGCCGACGTTTTCAATGCGCAGCATGGGCAGCTTGTTGGCGTCACCACTCACGAAGGTGTTGAGCACTTTGAACTCGGGCTGGGTGCCGGCAAAGCTGGCGTAAACGATCACGCCAATACGCCCCGAAACCGGGAAGCTGATAGAACCACTGGTGGCGGCGCTGGTGTCGAGCCCTTCAAACATGATGGCAAAGCGGCACTCGATGGCCGGGGCATCGGCTGGCGGCGAAATTTCGTAGCGAAAACGCACCTTGGCATTGCCGGCCACAGTGAGCTCGCGCCGCTCCAGCGCAACCCAAGGGCGGCAGCTGTCGGGTTTGAGCTCTTCTGAAAAATCAACCCCGCCGCTGGCGTTCAGCGCCCAGTCATTGGTGTACACGCGGATGCGCCCAGCCACCGGGCCCACCTGGCTCACTTCCAACACCTGGCGCGTGGTTTGGCCGGGTTTGATGGTGGTTTCAACCCTCGGTGGCGAGATCAGTACCGAAAAACCGCCTTGGGCGAAAACCGGCGCGTGCACCATCAGCGCCGCAAAAAGTGAAGAGGCGAGCGTTAAACCAACACGGGGCAAAGCAAATCGAATCATGGCAAATCAATCTCAAATGAAAACCGCAAGGTTTGGGCGGTGGACAACAAACGGCCATCGGACTGAACGGTGACGGTCATCACGTCGTCCAACATAGCCTGGGGCACCACACCCGACCACACCAGCCCACGCTGGCCCGATTTCAGCTGGCCCGACAGGAGTTGCCCCTGGCTTTGCCAGTGCGCCGTAACCATGCCGTTGGGCTGGGCAGGCAGCGCCATGTAGATGCGGGCAAACTTGCCGACCCAGGTGGTCACGTCCAGCCGCACCTGCACGCGGGTAACGCCTTGCACAGTGTGGTCGCCACTGGAAGGAGAAAGCGAGCGCCATTGCAAGGGCACGTTGGCATCCAGCACGGTGCTTTTGGAATCGTCGACCAAAAAGGTGGCGGCTTGCACGGGGCCGGCCGTTGCCAATACCAGCAGACACTGCAACAGGACAATGACGCGGTTCATGGTGCCGTCAGGGTGTAGGTGGCGCGGCCATCGTAGGTCCCGGCGGCTACCGGGGCGGTATTGGCATAGCTAAAAATAAGGCAGTTTTCAACAAAGGTGTTTGCACCAAAATTGCGCAACACGCGTGTACCACCCGCCACAAACGAGCCCGCCGGGATATCGGCCGCGCCGGCGTTGCCAATCGAGGTGCTAGCCCAGCTGATTTGATTGAAGGCGATGCTGTTGGCACCGCTGGTCAGGCTGGCCGGTGTGGTGACTTGCAGCACCGCTGTAACGGCGCTGGCTGCCGGCAACCGGAAGTAACCACCCACATAAACCTGGCCACTGGCGGGTGCGCACACGGTGTAGTTGTCATGGGGGCTGATGGCCTGGGTGCTGCTGGTGGCGTTGATGGTGTTCATCACTTGGGCAACACCCGAGCCTACGGCGGTGGTTGGCACATCCAGCGTGACCCGGTTGACGGTGGCGTTGTCGGCGTTGGCCGACAGGTTACCCACGCCCAAATAAACGGTGCGGGCACCGGGTGTGACGGACAGCACCCAAGCCTGTGCAGACCTAGGCGAACTGAGCACCAAAGCCACTGCTACCATTATCGGCACGATCAGCAGCACCAGCGACAAAATCGGCTTTGGCTCCACAAACGCCAAAACGGGCCTGGGCCCGATGGGTGGTTTTGGCGGTTTTATTGAAAAAATATAGCGCACAAGTTACATGTTAACGGGCTTTGCAGTGATTGTCCCACATTCTCTTAGGCTCTTCATGGTTCTATTGCTATAAAGAAGTTGAGTTGTGTTGAGTGTCTGGCTACAACAACAGTGAAATCCCTTCAAGGCAAACTGGCGGTGTAAGTGACTTGCCCGTTGTAAGTGCCGAACTCCATCGGTGTGCTGTTGCTGTAATTGAAGCGGTAGGTGGCCGTTTGGTTCACCACGCCGTTCACAGCCGTCAAAACCGAGGCTGCGCCAGCCACGCCATTGCCAATGGCCGGGTGCGGCAAGGTGCCGGTCGCGGTGGGCACAATTTCGGTCCACGGGATCCGCCGTGTGCCTTTGGCCAGGCCGTTGACCACCCCACGCGCTGTGAAATTGACGTTGCCACCATTGGCGCGCACCTGGGCCACGATACCGCCCGCGGGCGCACCCGCCACAGCGACGCCGGAACCCACATTGGCAGCGGTAACGGCGAACGTAACCCGCTGAACGGTGGCGTTGTCGGCAAAGTTGGTGCCGGTACCCACCCGCAGAAAGATCATGCGCGGAACCCGAACCCGCATGTTCAGGTCAGCCGTGGCGCTCAGCCCTGCGCCGACACCGCTGTTGACATCCGATTCTGCGTGGGCGGCAAACCCCAAGCAGGAGGCAATAGCGGCGATGGCATTCGCTGTAACCAACGGCAGGAGCCGTGGCCGATGCAGCCCGAGAGCAGTTTGCATGGTTAAATCTCCTCTTTATCTATTTATCTATTTATCAGAAACTATTGAAGTAAAAATAGTCAATTGTTTACAAATTAATTGCACTATCAGCTACTGTTTGTGTAGTGTTGATGCACTTAATTTGTCCAATTTATGAGCAAACGCTTCCCCACAGCTGCTCTTGCAGGCTGGCGTGCTTCGTCTTCTTGGGCCTTTTCCC